>NZ_JBSGEZ010000013.1:0-132783 GCF_053603155.1 Nocardia sp. NPDC004260
GCGCGGCGACGTAGACGTTAGCCGAATCGGCCATGATTGTGCCCCTTTCGAAGGCGTAGTGATCCGGGCCTGCCCAAGCTCATGCTGTTCGACGAGCCGACCTCGGCGCTGGATCCGGAGCTGGTCGGCGAGGTCCTCACGGTCATGCGGGAACTGGCCCGCTCGGGCATGACGATGGTCGTGGTGACCCATGAGATGGGATTCGCCCGCGAGGTCGCCGACCAGCTGGCGTTCATGGACGGCGGCGTGGTCGTGGAGGCGGGGCCGCCCAGGCAACTGCTGGCCGATCCGCAGCACGAGCGCACGAAGGCGTTCCTCTCGCGACTGCTCTGAGCGGGGTTACGTCCCGGCGCGCAATGCGATGCGCAGCTGCCCGAGCAGCACTTTGGCCGCCGGGCTCGCGGGACGGTCGGTGCGCCAGGCCAGTGCCAGGCGCCCGCGCGGTTCCGGTTCGACGATCCGGACGGTCCGCACCCCGAAGGCCGCGGCCTCCTCGGTGCTGAGCGCGGGCACGACCGCGACGCCGAGACCGCGTGCGGCCAGGCGCAGCAGCAGCGCGGGCGCCGCCGCCTCGTAGGCGATCGCGGGCTCGAATCCCGCCGCGGCGCATGCCCGCTCGAAGACGCCGCGGATTCCGGTGCCGGGGGTGAGACAGATCAGCGGACGATCCCGCAGCGCGGTCAGCGGGATCTCCGCACCGTAGTCGAGGTCCGCCACCGCGACGGCGGCGACCACCGCGGTCTCCAGCACCACTTCGATGCCGATGCCCGGTTCGAGGTCCGCGCCGGTCATTCCGATCAGGGCGATGTCGAGATCACCCCGGCCGAGGGCGGCGAGCATCCGCTCGGAGGTGTCCTCGGTGAGGCTGATGCCGACCTCGGGGTGGTCGCCGTGGAATTCGGCGAGCACGGCGGCGACGTCGAACTCCTCGACCGCCGCTCCCGAGATCAGGCCGACCCGGACCTGACCCCGCAGCAACCCGCTGAACTCGTCCACCGTATGGGTGATCCGCTCGGCGGCGGCCAGCGCCGCCTGCGCGTGCCGCAGAACGGCGGCGCCCACCTCGGTCAGGGTCACCGTACGCCCGCCACGGTCGAGCAGCGGTTGGCCGAGTTCGCGCTCCAGCTGCCGGATCTGGGCGCTCAGGCCGGGCTGGGCCAGATGCAGCCGAGCCGCCGCGCGGGTGAAGCTCGCTTCCTGGGCGACCGTGACGAAGTACCGTAGCTGACGCAGCTCCATAAGCGATCATTATAAGAACTAGAAGTGCTATCTGTTTTACTTCTTTACTCTGGCCGGGCAGGGTCGAAGCCATGGGAAACAACGCCGCACAGATCGAAGAAAACAGCGACATCTTCACCGGCCCGGTCTTCCGTCCTGGCGACGACGGCTACGACGCGGAGATCGCCGGGTTCCAGACCGCCTACACCCATCGGCCCGCGCTGATCGTGGGCGCGGTGCACACCGAGGACGTGCGCGCGGCCGTGGAATACGCCGCGCGCCACGATCTGCCGATCGCCGTGCAGGCCACCGGCCACGGACTGTCGGTCGCCGCGGACGGCGGTGTGCTGATCAGCACCCGGCGCATGACCGGCATCCGGATCGATGCGGTGCGCCGGACCGCGCATGTCCGCGCGGGAGTGCGGGCGGGCGCGCTGGTGGACGCGGCGGCGGAGCACGGACTGGCGCCGCTGAACGGTTCGTCGCCGTCGGTGGGCGTGGTCGGCTATCTGCTCGGCGGCGGCGTCGGGCTGCTCGCGCGCCGGTTCGGGTACGCGGCCGAGCACGTGCGATCGATCGAGTTGGTCACCGCCGACGGCCGGGTGCGCACGCTGACGCCGGACGACGAGTTGTTCGGCGCCGTACTCGGCAGCGGGGGCAACTTCGGCGTCGTGACCGCGCTGGAAGTCGGTCTGGTCCCGGTCATCGCGGTGTACGGCGGACAGTTGATGTTCGACACGCCGCTGGTCGAGCGGGCGCTGGACGCGTGGCGACGATGGACCGCGACCGTGCCCGAGGACCTGACCTCGACGGTCACCATGCTCGCCTTCCCGGATATCCCCCAGGTGCCCGCGCCGCTGCGCGGACGGTTCGTCGCCTCCGTCCGGATCGCTTACAACGGGCCCGCGGAAGAAGGGGAACGGCTGGTCGCGCCGCTACGGGCGGTGGGGGAACGACTGAAGGACGATCTGCGCGAAATGCCGTACCCCCAGTCGCACACCATTCACAGCGACCCTGATCATCCACACGCCTACGCCGCTACCAACGCGCTACTCGGCGAATTCACCGAGGAGACGGCCGCTGCCCTGCTCGCCGCCGCGGGCCCGGATTCCGGGGCGGGCGCGGTCGTCGACGTCCGTCATCTCGGCGGGGCGCTGGCCCGCCCGAGCGATACCGGCATCGCCGTGGATCATCGCGAGGCCGCGTATGTCGTGCGAATCATCACCGGCCCCGAGGATGGCGCGACTCGCGCCGCGATCCGCGCCGCGCTGACGCCGTGGACGCTCGGGCACAGCCTCAATTTCCTCTACGGCGCGGGCGCCGAAGCGGACGAGGCGCAGACCCGCGCGGGTTATCGGCCCGACACCTACGCCCGGCTGGCCGCGCTCAAGGCCGAGCACGATCCGCGCAATCTGTTCCGCTTCAACCGCAACATCCGGCCGGAAGCCCGCTGATCGCACCGCCGCCGCGCCCTGGTGCGGCGCGGCGGCGTCATGCTATCTTCGTGATATCACTCTGATATTGGGAGAATGTCATGCAGTTTCGATCCGCGTTCCACGTCGACGGCTTTCTGGTGCTGCTCGGGTGGTTCGTGCTCACGGTCTTGTTCGGCGGCGGCGCGGCGCTCGGTTTCGCGGTGGGCGCCAGGGACGGCAACGGCTTCGCGGTTGCCGGTGCGGTGGCGGCGGTAGTCGTGGTCGTCGTCCTGCTGCTGCTCGCCACCGGGCTGACCGTGGTGAACCCGAACGAGGCCAAAGTGGTGCAGTTCTTCGGCCGCTACGTCGGCTCGGTGAGCGAGCCCGGCTTCTATTCCGTGCTCCCGCTGACCGACCGCAAGAGCATCTCGCTGCGCGTGCGGAACTTCGAGACCCAGAAGCTCAAGGTCAACGACGCCGACGGCAACCCGGTGGAGATCGCCGCGGTGGTCGTCTACCGGGTGGTGGACAGCTTCAAGGCGGCCTTCGCCGTCGACGACTACGAGGAGTACGTCGAGACCCAGTCCGAGGCGGCCGTCCGGCACTTGGCCACGACGCACCCGTACGACGCGCATGAGGCCGATCGCACCAGCCTGCGCGACGGCGCGGAGGTAGCCGGGGAACTGACCGTCGAACTGCGGGAGCGCACCGAGATGGCGGGTATCGAGGTGCTGGAGGCGCGGATCACCCACCTTGCCTACGCGCCCGAGATCGCCCAGGCCATGCTGGTCCGCCAGCAGGCCGCCCAGGTGGTCGCCGCGCGGACCCGGATCGTCGAGGGCGCGGTCGGCATGGTCGGCCTGGCGCTGGAACGGCTCGCTCAGGAGGGCATGGTGGAACTGGACGAGGAGCGCAAGGCGGCGATGGTGTCGAACCTGCTCGTCGTGTTGTGCGGTGACCGTCCCACCCAGCCCGTCGTCAACGCCGGTTCGCTCTACTCCTGAGGCGGGCTGCCCATGGCCGAGCGCAAGAAACTGCTGCTACGCCTCGACCCGGCCGTCCACGACGCCATCGCGAAGTGGGCGGCCGACGATCTGCGCAGCATCAACGCCCAGATCGAGTACGCGCTGCGCCTGGCGCTGGAGCAGGCCGGACGCAAACCGAAGTCGCAGTGACACGACCTCGATACCGATCAGAGATGGTGCCCCGGCCCGAGGGCGCGAAGACTTGCAAGGTGTCAGCAAATGTCCGGCCATCGGAACCGAAAGGGGAAATGATGACCACGGTCGTGCACATCGATGACACCGTCCGGGATTTCGAGACGTGGAAGCCCGCGTTCGACGGTCTGGAGCAGTACTACACCGAGGCGGGAGCCCGCAACTGCCGGGTGGCGCGGTTCACGCACAACCCCAACCGGGTGCTCATCGAGCTGGACTTCGACACCATGGCGGAGGCCGAAGCCTTCCGGGACGGTCTGCACAAGCTGATCGACCTGCCGCGGACGCAGGTGCTACTGGTCAGCCACGAGGTCTTCATCCTCGAGCTGGTCGATGACCGCCGCCTCACGGCCCGGGCTTCCTCGTGACGAAGATGGCCGTACCGGGGAACAGCTCACCGCGCAGCGGGCTCCACTGCCCCCATTCGCGGTCGAGCCATTCCGGCCATTCCGGTTCGACGATGTCCTCCAGCGCCAGGCCCGCCGCGACGATCTCCCTGACCCGGTCGCCGATGGTCCGGTGGTGCTCGACGTAGGTGGGCACATCGTCGCCGTCGACCTCGACGTAAGGGGTGCGGTCGAAGTACGGGATGGTGGCGGTCAGGCCCGCCGGGCCGGGATCGTCCGGGAAGATCCAGCGCATCGGGTGGTTCACCGAGAACACCCAGCGCCCACCGGGGCGCAGCACCCGCGCGACCTCGCGCATCACCTGCGCCGAATCGGCGACGAACGGCACGGCGCCGAACGCCGAGCAGGCCAGATCGAACGACGCGTCCGCGAACGGAAGGGCCTCGGCGTCCGCCTGCACCAGCGGCACTCGCGGGCCGCCGCGCGCCATCACCGCGAGGCCCCGCTCGAGCATCCCGCGCGACAGGTCGAGCCCGACGGGGCGCGCGCCCTGCCCCGCGAGCCAGCGCGAGCACGGAGCGGAGCCGCAGCCGATCTCCAGCACCGCTTTGCCGGTGACGTCGCCGAGGAATTTCATGTCGCCTTCGTGCAGGCCCTCCGGGCACCACACGAACTCGCCGCCGGGGGAGTCCACGCCGAGGAACTCCGCGTGCGTCTCGTGGTACTGCGCGGCGTCGGCGTCCCACCACCGCCTGCTGGCCAGTCTGCTGGCCGCCGATCCGATCCGGGTCCGCACCGTGCCTGCCGTTCCGAGCAGTGCGTTTGCTTGTGCATGGCGATCTTCCGACACGCCGATCAGACTATCGGCGTGGCGACCCGACCGGTTTGCCCGCCCGGACCGAGGTCGCGTACGCTGAACGCGCGAGTGTCTTCCGTACAGCCGTACCGAAGTTCAACCCGTGCTGAGTCTCACGCGCGTCGCGTGCGGTACGTTCCTAGTGTCCGTCTTCACACCTCGCGGTGAGATCGCAGCGTACCGAAAGTTCCAATGTCCGCAACCGACCACAATCCGTCCGGAGCAAACCGACATATGCCCACCACCGTCACCTCGCCGCAGGTAGCCGTCAACGACATCGGCTCCGCCGAGGATTTCCTCGCCGCCATCGACGCCACGATCAAGTACTTCAACGACGGCGACATCGTCGAAGGAACCATCGTCAAGGTCGATCGCGACGAGGTCCTGCTCGACATCGGTTACAAGACCGAAGGCGTCATCCCCTCTCGTGAACTCTCCATCAAGCACGACGTCGACCCCAACGAGGTCGTTTCCGTGGGCGATGAGGTCGAGGCCCTTGTTCTCACCAAGGAGGACAAGGAAGGCCGCCTGATCCTGTCGAAGAAGCGGGCGCAGTACGAGCGTGCGTGGGGCACCATCGAGGAGCTCAAGGAGAAGGACGAGGCCGTCAAGGGCACCGTCATCGAGGTCGTCAAGGGCGGCCTGATCCTCGACATCGGCCTGCGCGGCTTCCTGCCCGCGTCGCTGGTCGAGATGCGGCGCGTCCGCGATCTCCAGCCGTACGTCGGCAAGGAGATCGAGGCCAAGATCATCGAGCTGGACAAGAACCGCAACAACGTCGTGCTCTCCCGCCGCGCCTGGCTGGAGCAGACCCAGTCCGAGGTGCGCAGCGA
Source organism: Nocardia sp. NPDC004260 (assembly GCF_053603155.1). NCBI lineage: Bacteria > Bacillati > Actinomycetota > Actinomycetes > Mycobacteriales > Nocardiaceae > Nocardia > Nocardia sp. NPDC004260. The sequence continues at coordinate 5,887 of NZ_JBSGEZ010000013.1, forward strand.
GTTCCTGCACCAGCTGCAGAAGGGCCAGGTCCGCAAGGGTGTGGTCTCCTCGATCGTCAACTTCGGCGCCTTCGTCGACCTGGGCGGCGTGGACGGTCTGGTGCACGTCTCCGAGCTGTCCTGGAAGCACATCGACCACCCGTCCGAGGTCGTCGAGGTCGGCAACGAGGTCACCGTCGAGGTGCTCGACGTCGATCTGGACCGCGAGCGCGTCTCGCTGTCGCTCAAGGCGACCCAGGAAGACCCGTGGCGTCAGTTCGCCCGCACCCACGCGATCGGCCAGATCGTGCCGGGCAAGGTCACCAAGCTCGTTCCGTTCGGCGCGTTCGTCCGCGTCGAGGAGGGCATCGAGGGCCTGGTGCACATCTCCGAGCTGGCCGAGCGCCACGTGGAGGTGCCGGACCAGGTCGTGGCCGTCGGCGACGACGCGATGGTCAAGGTCATCGACATCGACCTGGAGCGTCGCCGGATCTCGCTGAGCCTCAAGCAGGCCAACGAGGACTACCACGCCGAGTTCGACCCGTCGAAGTACGGCATGGCCGACAGCTACGACGAGCAGGGCAACTACATCTTCCCCGAGGGCTTCGACCCCGACACCAACGAGTGGCTCGAGGGCTTCGACAAGCAGCGCGAGGAGTGGGAGGGCCGCTACGCCGAGGCGGAGCGTCGCCACAAGATGCACACCGCGCAGATGGAGAAGATGGCGGCCGACGCCGCGGCCGAGGCCGCGAACGGCGGTGGCGCGTCGAACTACTCCTCCGAGAGCGGTTCGCAGTCCTCCGCGGGCCAGGCCGAGCCCGCCGGCGGTTCGCTGGCCAGCGACGCCCAGCTGGCGGCTCTGCGTGAGAAGCTGTCCGGCAACGCCTGATCGGCAGTAGCCTGAGCGACTGTGCCCCAACCGGGATTTGGTTGGGGCACAGTCGTTTTCGGTGAGATTTTCAGTCGTTCTCGTGCCGCGAGGGTTTCGTCGTGCCGCGTCGCACTCGTGGCGCGCGAGCGGGCGGCCGTAGCGCCTCGTGTGGCGCCACCATCTGGGCCGTGGTGAGCGCGACGACCTGAATCTGCTCGAGCCGCAACCCGAGCGAGGCCAGCCTGGCGATGACGCCCAGCCGATGTTCCGGCAAGCCGGGGCGGATCACCAGCGGTTCCCGCTCCGGTCGACGCAAAACGTAGGCTCGACGTTCGGCGTCGAACCGCACGGGGACACCGTCCCGGATCGCCCGGTAAGCGGCCAGATCCAGTGTGCTGTGCCGGATCGGGTCGATCAGCAGCGACTCGACGAATTGATCCGCCTGCCGCAGGAACGGCTCTTGGTCCGACGGGTCCAAATGCTCGACCCGCTGGGCCACGCGGTACCGGTAATCCTCCGCGGCGGGGCGCAGCAGGGCACGGTGCCGCTCGATCTCCGCCGCGAAGGCCACGAGCTCTTCGTGGTCCACGGCGAGACGGTCGGGCGTCGAAGCAAGGACGTCGGGCATGGTGACCCCTATCTCTCGGGTTGCGGATTACTTTGTGTGGCAACCTGATCGACGTCCGACGTCCCTTATTGTGCCGGAGGGGTCCGACAGAAACCGTGCGCGGCGCCTGGCTGTTCGCCCGCACGCCCCGGATTGTTCGGCAGGCGACTCCCGCCTCAGTAGCCCACGGTGAAGCGGCGCTGAACGAAACGCGGCTGCTCGGCCTCGTCGATGAGGGCGACCGCCACGTCTTCGGCGGAGAGGTCTCCGCCGCCGACCAAGAGTTGATCGCCGCCGATCCGGAAGCGGCCGGTGCGCTCGCCCGGATCGATCCGCCCCGAGGAGGGGCTCAGGTAGGTCCAATTGCGGTTGGACAGCCGGTAGATGTTCAACGCGTCGCGCAATGCGCGCACCACCCGCGCGTAGTCCGCGGGAACGTCGAGCACTTCGGTGAGGGTGCGAGTGAAATCGGCTCCGGTGTCCAGTAATTGGATGCCGGGCGCGACTTCCAGGCTGCCCGCCCCGCCCACCGCGATCAGCCGCACGCGCGGCCGCCGGTCGAGTGCGGCGACCATCGCCCGTGCGCCCACCACGAAGTCGTCCGCTCTGGCGATGGTGTCGGCGATGCCGTGCCCGGCGTTCACCGCGCTCACGACGACGTCGAGCCCGGCTATGGCCTCGGTGATGCTGTCGGTGTCCAGCCAGTCGGCCACCGCCCACGTTTCGCTCCCCCCGCGGGTCGGGACACGCGCCGGGTCGCGCGTGAATGCGGTGACCCGGTGCCCCCGCCGCAGTGCTTCGGTGACCACGCGGGACCCGATGACGCCGGTCGCCCCGAAAACTCCGATGTCCATCATTCTCCTTATCAATGTTCACTTACTACACGCCGTTCAGTAACAACACGGCAGATAGTACCCACACGCTGTAGGGTGTCAACCGTGGCCGAGATCGTGAGAAGTCGCCGGGAGCGCCTGCGCGCCCAGACGCTGGAGGACATCACGACGATCGCGATGCGGCTGCTCGCAGAGGGCGGTCCGGACGCGATCTCGCTGCGCGCCATCGCTCGGGAGATGGGCATGACGGCGGGCGCGATCTACGGCTACTTCGCCACCCGCGACGACCTGATCTCCACCCTCATCTCGGACGTCTACACCGCCTTGGTCGACCGGCTGGAAGCGGCGCGCGACGCCGTTCCGGCGGCGGATCCGGCCGGCCGCATCATGGCCTGGGCCGAGGCCGTGCGCGCCTGGGCAATCGAACGGCCCGCCGAATTCCGGCTCATCTACGGCGATCCGGTGCCCGGCTATCGGCCGCCGCCGGGCGGACCCGCCGTCGCGGCCGAATTGCGCGCCTGTACCGGCCTGGTCGGTCTCGCGGCCGCCGCGTGGCCACGGGCCGCGGCTACCCAGTCCGCGGGTGACTGCACGTGGTCCGACTTCGACGCGAGCTTGGTCGACCATGTCCGGTCCGACTTCCCGGATCTGCCTCCCGATGCGCTCGCCCTCGCCCTGCGTCTGTGGGGCCGGATGCACGGCCCGATCGCGCTGGAGGTGTACGGCCACCTGCGTCCGCAGTCGCAGGACCCGGGGAAACTGTTCCGCGCCGAGATGCGCGACCTGGTTCGTTCGCTCGGCTTCTAGCCCGTCGGGTTCGGCGGCGGTTCCGCGGCGGCGTCGCGGAGCGCGGACGGTCTAGCGTGCCGGTCGTGTTCCCTCGTGCGATCCCGGTTCGGCGGGGCCGTGCGCGATGTCGTGAAAGGCGTTGCGCAGCAAGGCGATGATGCGCTGCGGCGGCGCGTCGCGCAGACCATCGAGTTCGAGCAGATAACGGCCGATCACCACGCCGATGGTGAGGGCTCCCAGCAATCCGGCGCGCAGGTCCGCCTCGTCGTCGCGCAACTGCCCGGCCGCTTCCCGCTGTCGCGCGGTCATGGCCGCGCGTACCTCGTCGGCGGCGTCCGGGTGGGTGAGCATCGAGCGAATCGCCGCCAGCGTGTTGACCGGCTGGTCGGCGAGCTTGATGGCGAGCGCGTCGAGCAGGAGTTCGGCCACCTGCTGCGGCGTCCCGGTGATCGGGTGGTCGTCGGCGAAGACCGCGACACGCGCGAACAAATTCTCTTTCGATCCGAAATAGCGCATCACCAGGCTCGGATCGGTGTCCGCCTCCGTCGCCACGGCCCGGATGGTCGTCCGGTCGTAGCCGATCTCCGCGAACAACCGGCCCGCCGCCGCCAGGATTCGTTCCTCGGTGTTGCGGCGCTGCTGGGCTCGGGTGGGAGTAGCGTCCATGAATTCAGTCTACGTGCGTTGACTCAAAGGCCGCCCAGGGGTAGCTTTCGGTCTACAACTGTTGACCGAATTGGAGAGTGAGGTGGTAGCGATGTGGTCCACTGTCGCCCTGGCCCTCGTTGCCGGGATCCTGGGAGTGAACGCCGTTCCGCATTTCGTGAAAGGGATGATGGGGGAGGAGTTCCCGAACGTCACGGGTAACGCGCCCGTGCGCAACTCCGTGGCCGGATTCCTCGGACTGCTGCTGACGGCGCTGCTGGTGTCCTGGGCCGACTTGGCGAGTCATCCATGGGCCGGTGCGGTGAGCATCGGCATCGGGGGCCTGAGCATGGCGGTCTTCCACGGTCTGGGTGGGGCTTACCGCCTCAATACCGCACTCGGGCTGCCGAATCCGCCTCGGCAGATGCACGCGGGTACTACTGCCTGACCTCGCGTTCCGGGCTGGTGCGGCTTCGGCGAGGCATCCGATGAGGTGTCTCGCCGTCGCCGGTCCATGAATTTCAGCGAGCCGGTGCCGGAGCGGTGCCGGCTTTCGCTGTGATGCCGAGTGCCGCGAGGATCGCCGCCACCGCGAGAATCGCCGAGCTGATTTCGAATGCGAGCCGGAATCCCTGGGTGAGTGCGGATTCGGTGGAGATCCCGGACTCCAGCAACGCGGTGCTGCGGCTGATCGCGACGGTGCTGAGCACGCCGAGCCCGAACGCGCCGCCGAGCTGTTGCGTCGTCGTCACCAGTCCGGAGGCCAATCCGGTGATGTCCTCGTGGGTTTCACCGACCGCCGCGATGGTGATCGACACGAACGCCAAGCCCATTCCGAACCCGGCGGCCAGCATGCCAGGCAACAGCTCCCGATAGCCACCCGTGGGTGACAGCCGGGACAGCGCGAGCATGCCGAGACCGCAGGCGATCATCGCGGTGGTCAGAACCCAGCGGACGCCCAAGCGTGGAGTGAGGGCCGCCGAGGTCGCGAAGCCCGCGATCACCAACGCGCAGAACGGCAGCCAGGCCGCTCCGGTTCGGGCCGGGCTGTAGTGCATGACCTGTTGCAGGTGGAGGGTGAGGAAGAACAGCATCGACAGGATCGCCGAGCAGAACAGGACGTTGGCCGCGTTGGCGACCGCCCGATCCCGATCGCGGAAGAACGACAAGGGAATCAGGGGGGATGCGTGGCGCCGTTCGCGAACGAGGAACGCGATCAGCAGCGCGAGACCCGCACCCAGCCGGAACGCCGTCGCCGCGAGAGATGTTCGGCCGCTGTCGATCAGCCCGTAGTCGAACGCCGCGACCGCCGCCGTGATCAGGGCTGCGCCGAGCCCATCGATGCGCGGCCGCACGGCCCCGCTCCGGGTTCCCGTCTCGACCAGTCGTGGGATCGCGACCAGGGCGATCAGCGCCACCGGCACATTGATGAAGAAGCACCAACGCCAGCTCGCGTACTGAGTGATGACGCCGGAAAGCACCACGCCGAGCGTGGCCGCCAAGCCGCCGAGGCCGGCCCAGATGCCCAAGGCTCGACTTCGCGCCCGTGGGTCGGTGAACAGTCCCGCGACGATGCTCAGCGCGGCCGGGCTGGCGAGTGCGCCGCCGATGCCCTGCCCCGCGCGGCTCGCCACCACCATCAAGCCGTTCTGCGCGAGGCCGGTGGTCAGTGACGCGACCGCGAACACGGAGACGCCCACCAGGAAGACGCGCTTGCCGCCGAACAGGTCGGCGCAACGTCCGCCGAAGATCAGGAACCCGCCGAACAGCAGCAGGTAGGCGTTGACGATCCAGGTCAGGTCGCTTTCGGACATGTGCAGCGAGCGCTGGATGGTGGGCAGTGCGACGTTGACCACGGTGTCGTCCAGGTTCAGCATCATCTGCACCGAGCACAACAGCGTCAACGCCAGATAGCCGGACCTCAGGCCGGGGCGTGGTGCGATCGTCGAAGTAGTCATGGTTCCTTCATTGGTGGTGTACCACTATTACCGAGTTATGGTGACATTCAATTCAATGGTGGTCAACCACTAATTAGTGCGCCGTAGGTAGGCTGTGCCGGTGAGCGAACCGCAAGAGGTGCCGAGCATGGCGGAGTTGGTCGACGTCCTGCAGCGCGCGGTCGGGCTGGTGCGTGCGCATTTCGCCGCCGCCACAGCACGTTTGGGCGTGACCCCGGCGCAGGCGAAGGCCCTGGGGCGCCTGGCTACGCCCCTGACGCCGAAGGATCTCTCCCGTCAGTTGGGTGCCGACCTGTCGAATACCGCGAGCATGGTGGACCGCTTGGAGGCGCTGGGCTTGGTGCGCAAGGACGTGCACCCCACCGATCGCCGCGCGCGCCTGCTGACTCTCACCGAGCGGGGAGTGGAGCTCCGGAGAACTCTCGATCGAGAGGTGTTCGACAACGTGCCCGCATTGGCCGTGCTCGACGAACCGGAGCGCAGGCAACTGTACGGGCTGCTGCGCCGCGTGACGTCGGGCTGATCGCGGAGAGAGACTCGGTAGCTCGGCTCGCTGCGGATGGTTTGCCGGGAGACGCACCACATCGAGAATTCCGTCGACCGCTGGTGAATGGCAATATCCCGCTGGCGATGATGCAGGGAATTCGGTCGTCGGCGCTTTTGGGACCGTTCGGTGGGTCGGGTTGCGGGAGAGGCGGTGGAAACGGCGGCGGTTTCGGAGATGTCTTTCTCTCGTTCCGGTGACGGTCACGAATCGAAATCGAGAGCATGCCGTGGCGTCGCACGGCTTCGTCACCGAATCGCAGGAGAACTCTCGTAATTATTTACGATGGCACCCGGGCATCCCGGTCCGCTCGGAGTTCGCGCTCTGGGAAGCACGGTTTATTCGGGGACGGTCGGCGCGGAGTTCCGCCGGAAGCGAGTTCGCTGTCGCGGCCCGCGACCGATCTTGCATCTGTACTTACATTCTGTCCGGCCGATGTCGGGCACCGAGAACCGCGCGCACCGAGGGTACGCAAAACAGTGGCCCAGCCTTGGCGAGAGGCTGGGCCACTTCGAGCTCGGGTTCAGCTTGCGGTAGCAGGTACCCACCGGACCGCGGGTGCGGCCGGACGGTTCCGCATGGCAGCGAAACTGTGCCGCGCGGGACTGATGAACGCGGTGAACCAAGAGCGACGGTGCTCGGCGAGCGCCGCCGCGACAGCGGGGATCTGAATGCAGTGCACTCGCCCCGCCATGCCCAGGCGGTGGCGACCCGCCCGGTTGATTCTGGTGCCCAATGGTGTTCCTTTGCTTCGCTGGTGTCGGCCTGGATCGCCACGGCGAAGATTAGCGGAACGAAACTGATCGGCAGAGTATTTTGCCCGAGTAATTGCTTCGGCGTGTCGGAAAGTCGACGCGGCCGAACCGTAAACATCCGGAATTGTTGCGAATCGGTCTCGGCGCTGTCACGGATCGGGCAAATGGCTTCCCGGGCGGTGGAATGCGCGACCGCATCGGGTAACCGGCCGGATTGCACGTCGACGGGCCGGGCATACGAGGCGGACCGTCGCCGACGCGTTCGGGGCAGCACAGGCCCGCGCCAGGCCCGGATGCGAGACTGGTCGAATGTTACGAATCGGCCTCACCGGAGGCATGGGAGCGGGGAAATCGACGGTGGCTCGGGCACTGGCCGACCTCGGCGCGGTGGTCATCGATTCCGACCTCATCGCCAGGGAGGTGGTCGAGCCGGGCACCGAGGGACTCGCCGCGCTGGTGGAAGCGTTCGGCGCAGGCATCCTCGCCGCGGACGGCAGTCTCGACCGGCCGGCCCTGGCGGCCGAGGCCTTCGGTGACGACGCGGCGCGCGCGAAACTGAATTCGATCGTGCACCCGCTCGTCGGAAAACGTACCGCGGAATTGATCGCGGCCGCATCCGCGGACGCCGTTGTGGTGCAGGATATTCCGCTTCTGGTGGAAAACGGCCTGGCGCCGTTGATGCATCTCGTGCTCATCGTCGACGTCGACGCCGAAACGCGAATTCGCCGTTTGGTGGAATTCCGTGGTGTCGCCGAATCAGATGCGCGTGCGCGTATTTCGGCGCAGGCCACCGACGAGCAGCGCCGAGCCGTTGCCGATGTATTGCTGGACAACAGTGGCGCGCCGGGTGAGGTCGAGGCGGAGGTGCGCACGCTGTGGGCGGAGCGCCTGGTGCCCTTCGAGCGCAACTTGCGCGCCGGGACGCCCGCGCGACGCGGTGACATCCGGCTGGTGCCCGCCGATCCGGCCTGGCCCGCGCAGGCGCGGCGGCTGATCGCCCGGCTGTGGGTGGCCTGCGGCAGCGCCGCCTCCCGGATCGACCACGTCGGTTCCACGTCCGTGCCGGGGCTGCCCGCCAAGGACGTCATCGATTTGCAGATCACGGTCGCCGACCTGGCCGCCGCCGACGGCCTGCGCGATGCCATCGCCGCCGCGGGATTCCCGGCGCGGCCGGAGAATACCCAGGACAATCCCAAGCCGACGCCGCAGGACCCGGCGGGCGTGGATACCGCGCTGTGGAGCAAGCGCTTCCACCAGAGCGCCGACCCCGGCCGGTTGGCCAACGTGCACGTGCGCGTCGAGGGTTCGCCGGGGCAGCAGTACGCGCTGCTGCTGCGGGATTGGCTGCGCGCCGACGCCGGGGCTCGCGCGGAGTATCTCGCCGTCAAGCGCGAGGGTGAAGCCAAGGCCGCGGGGCTGACGGGCGCGGAGGCCACCGCGGCCTACCTCGACGTCAAAGAGCCCTGGTTCGACGCCGCGTATCCGAGGGCGCTCGCTTGGCGGGAGTCGTCGGCGCCTTGACCGCTCCCGCCCCGGCCGTCCGTCGCGCTGATCGGGTCGGGTGTGCGCAGGTCCGGGACTATAGCCAGGTCAAGGTGATGTCCATGGTCTCCAGCCAGCCCTCGAAGGTGTGACCGTTGGCGGCGATGCCGTCGATGGCGGCGGTGGCGTGCTGAACCGCCGCCTCGGCGTCGGCGAGGCTGATCAGGCCCGCGGCGTGCGCGGCGATCAGCTCATCGACGTCGAGCAGCTGCGTCTCGCGTGCGGAGCGCACGACGATGTCGAGGTAGTGATCGACGGACTTCCACTTCTTCGGAGCGACCGGCGTGAATTCACCGATGTCGAGGTAATAGTCCTGGTCGCGCCGATGCCCGGGCAGGTAGTGGAAGATGGTCGCGCGCAGGTGCAGCTTCGGCAGCAACCAGGACTCGATGTAGTGGAACTGCGGGTGATCCGAGGTGCGCGCCATGTACAGGCCCCACGGCTCGGCGTGGTACTTCTCGACCGGGCGCACGAAGCCTTTCGGATCCGTGTTCGTCAGGTCCGCGAGGTTGAAGTACTCGACTTTGGGCCGGTGCACGTCGACGATGGGTGCCTGCGTCATGCATCAAGAATCTACCGCCGTTCCCGGCGCGTCGAGCCGGAGGCAGTAATCCGCGGGCTACATCCAGGTGAGGGTGATGCCGTGGGTGGCGAGCCAGCCCTCCACGCGGTGATCGTGCGCGGCCAGCCCGTCCAGCACGGCCGTGGCCCGCTCGAACGCCCGGTGCGCCTGCGCCGTCTCGACCAGTCCCGCGGCATGCGCGGCGAGCAGTTCGTCGACGCCGAGCAGTTCGGCGGTGCCGCCGCGGCGCACGACGATGGACAAGTACTGGTCCACCGCCTTCCAGCGTTTCTGGCCGACCCGGCTGAACTCGCCGACGTCGAGGCGGAAGACCGGTTCCCGGTGGTGTGCCGGGTTGGTCCGCGCCAGCGTCGCGCGCAACGAGAGTCCCGGCAGCAACCAGGATTCGAGGTAGTGCGAATCCGGTCCGCCGACCCGGCGGGCCATGTACAGGCCCCACGGCTCGACGTGGAAGCGGTCGACCGGGCGGACGAAGCCCTTGGCGTCGGTGTTGCTGAGTTCGGCCAGATTGAAGAACTCCACCCGCGGCCGGTGCGGCGCCGGTCTGACCGGAGCGATCGGCCCTGGTGGGGCGGCCATGACGGCGCCGGCGACGGAGGGAACCACCGCGCGGATGTCTCTGGCGACGTACCCGGCGATGCCGGTCACAGCCGGCACGGCGACGAGCAATGGAATCAGACCGCTCATGGCTTTTGTCCTTCACCACGTCCGAACAACCAGATCAGGTTACACCTGGGTCGGGGTGACCGCCCGGTTCGCGATAAGGTGTTCTCTCACACGAAACCTGTTGCCGCAACGGACATTTCGGACATGTAACCGTTCGCGCCGAGCGAGGGTGCGGGGGCTGTGAGGATGCGGTCGAGCGCCGGCCGCATGGCGAACTTCCTGCCGCCGAGGTTGATAGGAGCGGGCTCGCACCGCTTCATCGAAAGTCGTTGAAATCGTTCGCTTTCGGTGTACCCACCGCGCGGTGTCGCTTATTCCCCTTCTTCTCGATGGCCGACAGGCGGCTCGATCACGTCCGGGCGCATCAGTGGCACGCGAGCTCGTGAACCTTTCGGCGGACGACCGGCCGGCGACCGATTTCGGTGTGATCGGTTTCACAGCGCCGAAGCGTGGGGAATCGCTCGGCTCGTGACCGTCCGTTGTCCACGGGAACCTGTCGGTAGGTGGGCCTAGGCTGGTGAGCATGGCATTCGCAACCGAGATTCCGGCGGAGGGCTTCGAGGGCAGGGCCGCCGAGCCGCCGCTCGCGCACTCGGAGTTCCGCCCGGTCGGCGAGATCGAGCGCGTCGGCGGCCGGTTCGAGGTGGTCAGCGAGCACCAGCCCGCGGGCGACCAGCCTGCCGCGATCGCCGAACTGGAGCGCAGGATCACCGCGGGAGAGCGCGACGTGGTACTGCTCGGCGCCACCGGTACGGGCAAGTCGGCCACCACGGCCTGGCTGATCGAGCGGTTGCAGCGGCCGACGCTGGTGATGGCGCCGAACAAGACGCTCGCCGCCCAGCTGGCCAACGAACTGCGCGAGATGCTGCCGAACAACGCCGTCGAGTACTTCGTCTCCTACTACGACTACTACCAACCCGAGGCGTACATCGCGCAGACCGACACCTACATCGAGAAGGACAGCTCGATCAACGACGACGTCGAGCGGCTGCGCCATTCGGCGACCTCGAGCCTGCTGTCCCGGCGCGATGTGGTGGTGGTCGCCTCGGTGTCGTGCATCTACGGCCTCGGCACGCCCCAGTCGTATCTCGACCGGTCGGTGCAGCTGCAGGTCGGCACCGAGATCGATCGGGACGCGCTGCTGCGGTTGCTGGTCGACGTGCAGTACACCCGCAACGACATGGCGTTCACCCGCGGCTCGTTCCGGGTGCGCGGCGACACCGTGGAGATCATCCCGTCCTACGAGGAACTCGCCGTTCGCATCGAGTTCTTCGGCGACGAGATCGAGGCGCTGTACTACCTGCACCCGCTCACCGGCGACGTCGTCCGTCAGGTCGACATGCTGCGGATCTTCCCCGCCACCCACTACGTGGCGGGCCCGGAGCGGATGGAGCGCGCGGTGCACGACATCGAGGCCGAGCTGGAGGACCGGCTCGCCGAGCTGGAACGCCAGGGCAAGCTGCTCGAGGCGCAACGGCTGCGCATGCGTACCCAGTACGACCTGGAGATGATCCGGCAGGTCGGCTTCTGCTCCGGCATCGAGAACTACTCCCGCCACATCGACGGCCGCCCGGCCGGTTCGGCGCCCGCGACCCTGCTGGATTACTTCCCGGAGGACTTCCTGCTCGTCATCGACGAGTCGCACAACACCGTCCCGCAGATCGGCGGTATGTACGAGGGCGACATGTCCCGCAAGCGCAACCTGGTGGAATACGGCTTCCGATTGCCGTCCGCGGTGGACAACCGGCCGCTGACCTGGGAGGAATTCGCCGATCGGATCGGGCAGACGGTGTATCTGTCGGCGACTCCCGGTCCGTACGAACTCGGGCAGACCGGCGGCGAGGTGGTCGAGCAGGTCATCCGGCCGACCGGCCTGGTCGATCCGCAGGTCGTGGTGAAGCCGACGAAGGGGCAGATCGACGATCTGATCCACGAGATCAGGCAGCGCACCGAGCGTGACGAACGGGTCCTGGTCACCACGCTCACGAAGAAGATGGCCGAGGACCTCACCGACTACCTGCTCGGGCTGGGGGTCCGGGTGCGCTATCTGCACTCCGAGATCGACACCTTGCGCCGCGTCGAGCTGCTGCGGCAGCTGCGGCTCGGTGAATACGACGTGCTGGTGGGCATCAACCTGCTGCGCGAGGGCCTCGACCTGCCCGAGGTGTCGCTGGTGGCGATCCTCGACGCGGACAAGGAAGGATTCCTCCGCAGCACCACCGCGCTGATCCAGACGATCGGGCGCGCGGCGCGCAACGTCTCCGGCGAAGTGCACATGTACGCGGACAAGATCACCGACTCGATGCAGTTCGCCATCGACGAGACCGAACGCCGCCGCGCGAAACAGATCGCCTACAACGAGGAAATGGGCATCGATCCGAAGCCGCTGCGCAAGAAGATCGCCGACATCCTCGATCAGGTGTACCGCGAGGCCGACGAGACCGAGGTGGAGGTCGGTGGCTCCGGACGCAACGCCAGCCGGGGCAGGCGCGCGCAAGGCGAGCCGGGGCGGGCGGTGAGCGCGGGCGTGTACGAGGGCCGCGACGTCAAGTCGATGCCGCGCGCCGAACTGGCCGATCTCGTAAAGGAACTCACCGCACAGATGATGAACGCGGCTCGGGAGTTGCAGTTCGAACTCGCCGGGCGGTTACGCGACGAGATCGCGGATCTGAAGAAGGAATTGCGCGGCATGGACGCCGCCGGGTTGAGTTGATCCGGGGCGCGGCGGCGCTGCCTCCGCGGTCCGTTCCCGGAACGACCGCGGAGGCAGCCGAGCCCTCAGGCCTGGGTGGCCATCCATTCGTTCACCCGGCGCTCGGCCTCTTCGCGCGAGACGTCCTCGACCTTGGTGAGCACCACCCAGCGGTGCCCGAAGGGATCGATCACCACGCCGAACCGGTCGCCGGTCACGAAGGTCTGCGGCTCCTCGACCTTGCGGGCGCCGTGTACGACGGCGCGCCGCACCACGGCGTCGACATCGGGGCAGTAGTGCACGATCGAGGTGTGCACCCACTCGCCGTTCGGCGCCAGCACGCCGTTGTCCGGGATGGGCAGCCCCATCTGCAGGGTCGAGTCGCCGATCTTCAGTTCGGCGTGCGCGGGCTGCCCGTCGGGCATGTCGTTGCGAGTGACGACCTCGGCCTCGAAGACGGCGGTGTAGAAATCGATCGCTTTGTTGCCGTCGCCGACCGCGAGGAAACAGGTGATCGAGTGGTAGCCATCGGCAATGGGATTCACTGTGTTCGTCATGACCACTACTTTCGCCGGTCCGAGCCCCCGGGTCTTGTAAGAAAGCGACACCGTGCCGCATAGCGCCGAATCATCCGCCGCCGAGCCGCCGCAGGCCCGCAATCCCCCTGCTCCCGCGGACACGAAGGGCATTCTGCATCCGGACGAGCAGGCGAAGCATCGCTCTCTGGTTCGCTTGCCGCCGGGTCCCGCGGTCGACCGCTACGTCGAGTGGTACTGGGCGGTGAGCTGGGATCTGCGGGGCAGGCCGCCGTACCGGGCGGAGGTGCTGTCCTATCCGAGCGTGAACGTCACCTTCGAGCGATCCGAAACGCGCACCGGCGGATTCGTCAACGGCGTGACCACCACGAAATTCATCCGCGAACTCAGCGGGCTCGGGGAGACGTTCGGCATCCGCTTCCGTGCGGGCGGGTTCGGCGCCTTCACCGGCCTGGATGTCGGCTCGTTCCGCGATCGCGCCGTGCCACTCGCCGACGTGCTGCCCGACGCCGCGAGCTTGACCGAACGCGTGCTGGACGCGCCGACGGTCGAGCGGCGTCGCCACGTCGTCGAGGAATACCTCGCCGACCACCCCGCGGTCGAGGACCCGACCTATCGGTCGGTGCTGCGCATCATCGACGCCATGGCGACCGACCAAGAGCTCACCAGGGTCGATCAGATCGCCGAGCGGTTCGATGTGCCCGCCCGCACGCTGCAGCGCATGTTCCGCCGCTACGTCGGCGCGGGGCCGAAATGGGTGCTGCGGCGCTATCGATTGCAGGACGGTGCCGATCTGCTCGCGAAAGGCCGTACCGAGGACCTCGCCGCGTTGGCCGCGGAACTGGGCTATTTCGACCAGGCCCATTTCTCGCGTGAGTTCACCGCGGAAGTGGGTATGGCCCCCCTGGAATACGCCAAGAATTCACTACGTCTCCGGAACGAGGTCACCGCCAAAGTCATCCCGACGAGGGCTTAGTTGCCGGACAGCCGACGAGGAGTTGGACATGGATGTCGTGGTGTTGATCGGACGAGTGTTGTTCGCGCTGCTGTTTCTGGCCTCCGCCCTCGGGCATTTCACTCAGACCGAGGCGATGGCGGGGTATGCGCGGAGCAAGGGCGTCCCGATGGCCAAGGCCGCAGTGTTCGGCTCGGGGGCGCTGTTCCTGCTGGGCGGCCTCAGCGTGCTGTTGGGCATCTGGGCCGACCTCGGTTCGCTGCTGTTGGTGGTCGCGCTGCTGCCGTCGGCGGCCGTGATGCACCGGTTCTGGCAGGAGTCCGATCCGCAGACCAGGCAGGGCGAGATGATCCATTTCAACAAGGACGTCGCCCTGGCGGGCGCCGCCCTGATGCTGTTCGCGTTCTTCGCGCACGTCGACGAACTCGGATTGACGATCACCGGTCCGCTTTTCGACCTCTAGTCCGCGCTAATATTGCGCGTCCTTTTCACCGCAGGAAGAAGAAGCCATGGACATCATCGGAGCGATTCTCGGCATATTCTGGGCAAACTATCGGCAGTGGCCGTAGCCGCACGGTAGTCCGGGCCCGATCGGTCCGTTCCTGGCACGTGATCAACGTGTGGGGCGGACCGATCTTCGTGTGACGGACCTGGCTCTGTGATGAATATCCCAGGCCCGCAACGGCGTTGAAGGCGGTTGTGGCACATCACAGGTTTAGTTCTCCGAAATTGTGTCTGCCCTGGTTGGTCCGGCCCTTCCGGTATTCCCTGGCGAATACGCGGCGGGAATGGCCGGACGGCCCCGGTGTGATGTCTTGCGATTTCTGAAATTTCCGCACCGGTTGCCGCTATGGTCGACCCCAGTCGCCGCGCCGGCGCGCCGTCGAACCAGAGGCGAACCCGTGCGCAGCACCCGACACACCGCATAGTTGGAGGAGAAATGACCGCCTACCGGACCATTGTCGTCGGTACCGATGGCTCGGACTCGTCGTATGTCGCCGTCGAGAAGGCAGGGGCGCTGGCCGGTGTGTCCGGCGCGACCCTGGTCGTGGCCTGCGCGTACTACCCGACCGACGACCGCGATGTCGCCGCCGCGGCCGACGTGCTCAAGGAGGAGGCTTACCAGGTACGCGGTTCCGCGCCGACCAATGAGATCCTGCGCGTCGCCAGGGACAAGGCGATCGCGGCGGGTGCGGCCGACATCATCGAGCGCGCCATCGTCGGCGAGCCGGTGGAATCGCTGCTGGCGCTGGTCAAGGAGGTCGACGCCGATCTGCTGGTCGTCGGTAACCGGGGCCTGAACACCCTGGCCGGACGGCTGCTCGGCTCGGTGCCCTCCGATGTGGCGCGCAAGTCGCGCTCCGACGTCCTGATCGTGCACACCGTGCGCTGAGTCCCGCCTCGACCGAAAGGCTCCGTGCCCATCGCGAATAGCGTTGTGGCACGGAGCCTTTCGTCTTCCGGTGCGTCGGTGATCAGCGCAGCCGGTCGAGCACGGCGGGCAGGTCCGCGCTGTGCACGACGCCGAGCCGCTGGGTGGCGCGGGTCAGCGCGACGTACAGATCGTTCAGCCCACGCGGCGATTCGTCGAGGATGTCCCGCGGTTCCACCAGGTAGACCGCGTCGAACTCCAAACCCTTCACCTCGTGCACCGTCAGCACGCGCACCGATTCGCCCGCGAGGTCGGCCAGCGGTGCCACCAGCGCCTGCGGCGCGATCACCGCCGTGGTCCCCGGCCCCGTCTCGGTGGCGACCAGCCGGGCGACCTCCGCGTGCACGTCGCCGGGCTCGACCCGGTACGCGCGCGGCGCGACGCCGGTCTCGCGGACCGAGCGCGGCGCGGTCGCTGCCGGATCGATCGCGGCGAGGACGTCGGCGGCGACGTCCATGATCTCCGCGGGGGTGCGGTAGTTGACGGTGAGTTCGGTCAGCTTCCACCGGGCCGCGACGTAGGGCTCCAGCATCCGCTGCCACGAGGACGTGCCCGCCGGGTCGCCGGTTTGCGCTACGTCGCCGACCACCGTCACCCACCGGTTCGGGATGCGCCGCATCACCATGCGCCAGGCCATCTCCGACAGCTCCTGCGCCTCGTCCACGATCACATGGCCGTAGGTCCAGGTGCGGTCGCCCGCGGCGCGCTCCGCGGTCGTCTGGCGGGTGCGGAAGTCCTGGCGTTCGGCCAGCTGGCTGGCATCGATCAGGTCGTAGGCCATCAGGATCTCGGGATCGAGGTCGTCCTCCAGATCCTGGGGCGCGGAGCCGGTCAGGATGTCGAGGGCGTCCTGCGCCTCGGCGAGCTGGGCGCGCCAGCGGCGGCGGGCGCGTTCGCGTTCCTCGGTGTCGTCCACGCCGAGCAGTTCGGCCAGCTCGTCCAGCAGCGGTGCGTCCGCCGGGCTGAACCGCCCGTCGTCCGGCCGGAGCAGTTCGGCGCGGTCGGCCGGATCCAGCGAGCCGGCGGCCCGGTCCAGTCGCTTCGGGTCGGCGAGCAGTTCGGCCAGGACATCCTGCGGGGACAGGATCGGCCACAGTTTCGCGATCGCCGCCTGGATCTGCGGGTCGGCGCGCATCTCGTCGCGGATCTCGGTGAGATCGGCCGAGCTGAGCAGACTGGGCCCGCCGGAGAGGTCGGCGCCCATGGTCGCGGCGAGCTGATCGGTCAGCGCATCGATCACCGAGGCGGCGAAGATCGGCCGCGCCAGGTTGTGCGGGCGGCGCGAGGAACGGGCGCGGCCACGGGCCTTGGTGGCGATCTTGCGATCCAGCGTGACCGGATAGCCGTCGAAGCCCAGCCGGATCGGTTCGGCGGGCACCTCCTGACGGTCGCGCACGGCCTGCTTGAGCACCTCGAGTATCGTCAGCGCCCCCTTGATCTCGCCCGCGCGCAATGAGTCCTCGCGCGTGGCCCGCACGCCGGGGTACAGATCGCCGATGGTGGACAGCAGCACGCCGGTTTCGCCGAGCGACGGCAGCACCTGCCCGATGTAGTCGAGGAAGGTGGCGTTCGGCCCGATGATCAGCACGCCGCTCTTGGCCAGCTGCTGCCGGTAGGTGTAGAGCAGATACGCCGCCCGGTGCAGCGCGACCGCGGTCTTGCCGGTGCCGGGCCCGCCCTGTACCACGAGCACGCTCTTGTGCTCGGAGCGGATGATCGCGTCCTGCTCGTGCTGGATGGTCTCGACGATGTCGTTCATGTGGCCGGTGCGCGCGGCGTTGAGCGCGGACAGCAGCGCGCTCTCGCTGCCGACACCGCCGTCCGCGGCCGTGACGCCGGCCCGGTGCGCGGCCGTCAGATCGAGGTACTCGTCGTTGATCGCGGTGACCTTGCGGTTGCGCGAGCGGATGTGCCTGCGCCGGGTCACCCCGTCCGGCGCCGCGGTGGTGGCCAGGTAGAACGGCCGCGCCAGCGGGGCGCGCCAGTCCAGCAGCAGGCTCTCGTAGTCGTCCTTCTCGTCGAGAATGCCGAGCCTGCCGATGTAGCGGTACTCCTCCTGTTCACCGTCGAGGTCGATGCGGCCGAAACACAAGCCGTGCTCGGCGGCGTCGAATTTCGCCAGGTCCTCGGTGTAGAGCTGGCTGAAGGACTCCCGTTCGCTGCGGGCCTGCGGCGTGCCGCCGGTCTCCAGCAGCACGGTGCGCAGGCGGTTGCTCGCGTAGTCGCGCATCTCGTCGAGCCGCTCGTACAGCACCGACAGGTAGGCCTGCTCCTGATCGGTTTCGCGGGTCCGCTCGGGGGCGCCGCCAGCGGCACGGTCCTGAGTGAGGTCGGGCAAACTGAACTCCTTGTCACCGCGAACAGGCGCGAGCACGCCGCCGGGATCGGGCAGGTGCACGCACGGAAAGCAGAGTTGTCGAGTCTACTGGGGTTGCGACGGGCTCGCCGTAACCGCAGGTGAGGCCCCCGGCGCCGGGGCGAGGGCGAGGGGTGCGAGCTGCACCGGCGTGAAGTGCTCGACCACCGGGAACGGGTCGTAGAAGTGGTGTAGCAGGTCCTTCCAGCGCTGATATTCCGGCGAGCCCCGGAATCCGACGACATGATCGTCGAGCCGGTCCCATTCCACCCGGAGCAGGTAGCTGCCCGGCGACTCGACACCGCGCGACAGCGACAGCGACCGGAAGCCGGGCATGCTCGCGATGATCGGCCGTGCCGCGGCGAAGGCGGCTTCGAAATCGGCGGCGAGTTCGGGACGAACCGGCAGCAGTGCGTGTTCGATGATCATGGCGAGCTCGTCAGGACGCGTGGGTGCTGTTGGGTCTGCGGCCTTTGGTGACGGTGCCTTCCCGCCGCCCAGGCGGCTTCGCGCGGTACATCGCCAAGTCCGCGTCGTGCAGCACCGCCTCCGGACTGCGCCGGTCGCCCACCCCCAGTTCGGTGACGCCGATCGAGGCGTTCACCTCGATCCGGTGCCCGCGCGCGATGATCGGGTCGGCCATGGTGGAGCGCAGCCTGCTCACCAGTGCGTCGATGTCGACGCGGCGGGTGCGGCCGGACAGCAGGACCAGGAATTCGTCGCCGCCGAGCCTGCCGACGATGTCGTCGCCGCGCAGCGCGCGCTGCAGGCGCTGGGCGACGATCTGCAGCACGGTGTCGCCGATGGCGTGCCCGAGCGTGTCGTTGATCGTCTTGAACCCGTCCAGATCGATGAACAGCACGGTGGACACCGGCAGCAGTTCCTCGGTGCTGGCCAGCGCGGCGGCCAGCTGGGACAGGATCAGCGAGCGATTGGCCAGCCCGGTCAGCGAGTCATGCGTGGCCTGATACTCCAATTGCCTTCTGCTGGCGCGGAATTCGGTGATGTCGGCGAAGGAGGACACCGCCGACGAGCGCGGATCGCCTGGATTGAGCAGGCGGCTGCTGCCCGACAGCCAGCGCCGCTGGCCGTCCACCCGGTCGACGCCGAAGACATAGCCGGTGATCGTCTCGCCCGTGGCCAGGGTGCGCGCCACCGGATGGCGGCTCGGCGGCAGCGGCTGGGCGTTCGCGTCCAGCAGCACCAGCGGCAACGACTGGATGGTGCGCCCGATGACCATGCCGTCGGGCCCCTCGGTACCGAAGATGCGCTTGGCCGCCGGGTTCATCGACTCGATCCGGCCCTCCGGATCGATCACCACGACGCCCTCCTCCAATTGGGACACGACCGTGGTGAAGTAGTGCTCGGCCCTGCGCTGCGCGGCCTCGGCATGGCGCTGGGCGGTGAGGTCGTGGATGACCACCTGATAGGCGAGGTGATCGTGCCACGCGGTCAGCACCGACACCGTCTCCACGGGCACGGTGCCGCCGTCCAACCGCATCAAGGTCATCTCGGTGGGAATCGAGGCCGCGCCCGCGGTGGTGAGGGTGCTGATGCGGTCGAGCATCGAGGGGACGGAGGCGGGGTGGACGAAGTCGGTCAGCGGGCGGCCGATGATCTCCTCGGCGTCCTCCGCGGCGAGCAACCGGACGGTGGCCGGGTTGACGTAGACGACCCGGCCACGCTCGTGCACACAGATTCCGTCCGGGGTGTGCTCGACCAGGGAGCGGTAGCGCGCGGCCAGCTGTTCGGCGGCGTCGACCGCCGCGGCCAGCTTGTCGTCACCCACTCGAACCCCCGATCATCGACCCCATTATGGCCATTGGAACACGGGATTATTCTGGTATCGACGTGGACAAGATCACATCCTCCACGCTATTGCTTCGATCACAGTACTGGCACGTTCTCTGGCCGGATCCGGCGATCATGGCAGAAACCGGTTTCTGCGTCGAGGCGGGGCAGACGGTTCGGCCCGCCCTGGGAGCCGGTGAAGGAGCGATACATGCCGGGTGCCGACCCGAACGCCGCTACGCGGTTCCGCACCGATCCGCGGCGGCCTCGAGACAACATGACCATCGCCGGGATCGGCGCGATCACCGGGTACGGGTGGGGACGTGAACAGCTGTGGGACGGCTTGCTCAGCGGCAAGTCGGCGGCGGCTCTGCAACCGGGCTACGGGCCCGGCCGCGACGACGACGCGTGGGTCGCGCTCGTCCCCGACGGCGGAGACCCCGAGGTGAGCACGAGCCGGTACGGGCGGGCCGTGCACGAGGCGGCGCGGGAGGCCGTCGCCGACGCACGCGACCGGGGCTGGCGGCCCGGCCGCACCGTCGGCCTGCTGCACGCCATCGTGCTCGGCGACGTGGTGAACTGGCGCGACTTCTACCTCGTCGACGGCGGCCGCCGCCGGTCGAGGGACTACCTGCGGCTGTTGCCGTCCACGCCGGTCTCGATGCTGATGCAGGAATTCGGCTTCCACGGCCCGGCGATGAACATCTCCGCCGCGTGCAGTTCCGCCAACGTCGCGCTCATCACCGCGAAGCTCTGGCTGGACGCGGGCATGGCCGACGACGTGATCTTCGTGGCGACCGACCTGTCGGCCACCCCGGACATGCTGGACAGTTTCGTGCGGCTCGGCGCCGCGGTCGCGGACGCCGAACCGCTGGACGCCTGCCGTCCCTTCCAGGAGGGCAGTCGCGGGTTCAGCATGGGCGAGGCCTCGGTGGCGTTCGTGCTGACCCGTTCGGCGGATCGGCCTTACGCGGCGGTGCTCGGCGGCGCCATGTCCAACGACGCCTATCACGTGGTCTCGGTCGATCCGACACACGAGCAGATCCTCGACTGCACTCGCGGCGCGCTCGCCGCAGCGCACGTCACCGCCGCCGACGTGCGCTATTTCAACGCGCACGGCACCGGGACCCGGCAGTGTGACGTGGCCGAGCACCATCTGCTCGCGGACGTGTTCGCCGACCGCCCGCACGTCTACGCGGTGAAACCGCTGGCGGGCCACTGCCAGGGCGCCGCCGCCGCCGTCGAGGTCGCGGCCGCCGCGCTCGGCTACGACCGGGGCATCGTGCCCGCGGCCCCGATCGTCGCGCCCGCGCATCCACGGCTGCTGGACGGGCCCACACCGTTCGAAGGCGGCATCACCGTGAAGCTATCCCTCGGTATGGGTGGCAACAACTCCGTCGTGGTGCTCGGCGCCGCGTGATCGTGGCCGCCGCGCGCGGCGCGGCGCGTGCCCCGGGACGAGCCTGAATCCGGCCTGCGCCAGTCTTTTTCGCTCAATGGGGACTTTCGGCCCTGTTCGCGGCATCCGCCCGGTGCTGGCATGGGGTGGGACGAGTCGATCCGGAAGGCGGGGCAATGCAGATGGTCTTATCGGGGCTGCGATTCGCGTCGGACCAATGGACGACGGCCGCGGGGCCGGAAGTGGCGGTGACCACGCGTGGAGAGGTCTCGGCCATGGACGTGACGCGGGCGGTGCGCGCCATCACCCGGGTTTTGCGCCGGCATCATCTCGACGCGCCCGCCCGGGTGCGTCTCGGCGCGCCGTCCGATCCGGAGGCGCCGACGGTTGTCCAGGTCGACGTCCACCACCGGGGTGTGGTCACCCGGGTGCAGGTCACCGGGCCGCGCGGGTTCGCGGTGACCTTCGCCGCCGAGCGGCTCGACCGCCGACTGGCCCGCTCGGCCGCGGGCGAGACGCGGACCTGGCCCGATCCGTCCCGCCCTCCGCTGGCCCGCGCGGGTGCGCCACGTCCGATCGTGCGCCGCAAGCGGTGCGTCCTGTCCGTCTGCACGCCCGCCGAGGCGGTCGCGGTGCTGGACGCCATGGATTACGACGCCCACCTGTTCATCGACGCCGAGACCGGTGAGGACGCGGTGGTGCACTGGGCGGAGGCGGGCGTGCGACTGGTCCGCCAGCGGGCGACGTATCCGCCGATCCGGTCGACGGAGCTGGTTCGCGGCACCCCGCCGATCGTGGCCGACGCGGATCCCGCCGCCTGTCTGGACCCGGCCGAGGCCGCGAGCATCCTGTGCCACAAGGGATTGCCGTTCCTGTTCTGTACCGATCCGGGTAGCGGGCGTGGCGGGTTGCTGTACCGGCGCCACGACGGCGACCTGGCGATCGTGCTGCCCGCCTGACTCTCAGGCCAGCGGCGCGGACCAGTGCACCTTGGTGCCGCCGCTGTCGGTCCGCCCCACCGTGCAGTGACCGTCGGACATGCTCGCACGCTGCGCGAGGTTGGCCAGACCGCTCGGTGTCACCTGCGCGGGCATTCCCGCGCCGTTGTCCTCGACGACCACGGTCAGTTCGTCGCCGACGGTGATCTCGACGGCGAGCCGGTTCCCGCCGGAATGGCGCACCGCGTTGCTGACCGATTCGCGCACCACGGCTTCCGCGTGGTCGGCGAGCTCGTCGCCGACCACCGACAGCGGCCCGGAGAACCGCACGCTGGTCCGGAACGCGCCGTCGGCGGTCTGCTGGCGGATGGCGTCCTCGAGCCTACGGCGCAGTGGGTCGCCGCCGTGCAGGTCGAAGATCGACGTACGGATCTCCTGCACGACCTCCTGCAGACCGTCCATCTCCACCGAAAGCCGTTGCCGCAGCACGGGATCCTCGGTGCGGGCCGCGGTGGCCCGCAACCCGAGCCCGACCGCGAACAGTCGCTGGACCACATGGTCGTGCAGGTCGCGTGCGATGCGGTCGCGGTCGGCGAGCACGTCGAGTTCGCGCATTCTGCGCTGGGTCTCGGCCAGTTGCATGGCCAGCGCCGCCTGATCGGTGAACGCGGCGGTCAGGTCCACCAGTTCGCCGGGGTACGGGGCACACCCGGGTGGCCGCACCACGATCAGTACACCGAGCGCGAGGTCCGCGGTCCGCAGTGGCAGCACCAGCGCGGGCCCCGCGGCGCCGACCTCGGCCCCGAGATCGACCGATTCGGCGTCGGCTAACCGCACCGGCGCGCGGCGAGTGAACGCCGTGCCGGTGGCGGTATCCGCGATGCGCACCCGCTCCGGGCCCCTTCCAGGGCCGAACCATTGCGCCACAACGAGTTCCGTGGCTTCATCGGGCGGCGTCCCCGGCGCCACCACGGCCAGCAGCGCCTGCTGCGAACCGGTCAGCGCGCGGGCGCGCGCCACCACCTGCGCGAGCACGAGATCCGGCGCCGTGCCCGCGAGGAACTCGGTCGCGATGTCGCGCGTCGCCTCGATCCACGCCTGCCTGGTCCGCGCGGATTCGTACAGCTTCGCGTTCTCGATGGCGATACCCGCCGCGGCGGCCATGGCGAGCACGATGGCCTCGTCGTCCTCGGTGAACGACTGTCCCCCGGCCTTTTCGGTGAGGTAGAGATTGCCGAAGATCTCCTCGCCGACCCGCACGGGGACGCCGAGGAAACTGCCCATCGGCGGATGGCCGGGCGGAAAGCCCACAGCGGCCGGATGTTCCGACAGATCGTCCAGCCGGATCGGGTGCGGGTGCGCAGGCAGCAGGCCCAGTACGCCGTGTCCCTCGGGGGAGCGGCCGATGTGGGCGGCCATCGCGTCGTCGACGCCATGGAAGATGAACTCGACCAGCCGGTCGTCGTTGCCGCGGATGCCGAGCGCGCCGTAGCGGGCCGCGACCGAGCGGGTGGCGGTTCGCAGCAGGGCGCGCAGGGTGTCGAGCACCGTTGACGGGAGATGCTGGGTGAGGATCGTCATGGATGAGTGGGGGAGGCCGGTGGGGGGCGCACAGCGGGCTCAGTTTAGTCGGGGACCGGTGCGCCCGGGGCGCAGTTGTGCGGAGCGGTGACCGGTCTCTTCGGAGACATCCGCGCCGCGCTGCTGTGGGTGCTCGCACCGTGCTGACCAGTTCGTTCGCCGCGCGTGCTCGAGATTTTCCATCCCACCACCGCGGAGTGATCTCGCGCACCGCGCATCTGTTGGGGCGCCGCCGGCCGTCCTGCGTCGGGCCGCCTGGTGTAACTGCGTCGACCAGGGAATGCCGAATGACGTCGCGCTGTTGACCAGTGGTGCCGGGAGGGCGATGCTACGGAGGCGTCCTGGCCCGTTTCCCGGCTCATCCGCAATGTCCGGCCGCCGGGGTCCCGCCATTCGCCCAGGTGACGGCCGGTCCGCGAAACTTGTCGGTGCCCATGCCTAGCATGGCGGCCGGGGGGATGTCTGGACGCCGAACACGAAGGAGAAGGGACGGCCGTGGCGGAACGCCTCACTGTGCGCGGAGCTCGGGAGCACAACCTCAAGGGTGTCGATCTCGACCTGCCCCGCGACAGCCTCATCGTGTTCACCGGTCTGTCCGGCTCCGGCAAGTCGAGCCTGGCCTTCGACACGATCTTCGCGGAGGGGCAGCGGCGCTACGTCGAGTCGCTGTCGGCGTACGCGCGGCAGTTCCTCGGTCAGATGGACAAGCCCGACGTCGACTTCATCGAAGGCCTCTCGCCCGCGGTGTCCATCGACCAGAAGTCGACCAACCGCAACCCGCGCTCGACTGTGGGCACCATCACCGAGGTCTACGACTATCTGCGGTTGCTCTACGCGCGAGCAGGCACGCCGCATTGCCCCGTCTGCGGCGAGCTGATCGCCAAGCAGACGCCGCAACAGATCGTCGACCAGGTGCTGGCCATGGAGGAGGGCATCCGATTCCAGGTGCTCGCGCCGGTGGTGCGCACCCGCAAGGGCGAGTTCGTCGACCTGTTCGACCAGCTCAACACCCAGGGCTACTCCCGCGTGCGGGTGGACGGCGTGGTCTATCCGCTCACCGATCCGCCGAAGCTGAAGAAGCAGGAGAAGCACGACGTCGAGGTCGTCGTCGACCGCCTGGCGGTGAAGCCGAGTTCCAAGCAGCGCCTGACGGATTCCATCGAGACCGCGCTGCGCCTGGCCGACGGCATCGTGGTGCTCGACTTCGTCGATCGCGATGAGCACGCGCACGACCGGGAGCGCCGCTTCTCCGAGCGCCTGGCCTGCCCGAACGGCCACCCGCTCGACATCGAGGACCTGGAGCCCCGCTCGTTCTCGTTCAACTCGCCCTACGGCGCCTGCCCGGACTGCACCGGCCTCGGCATCCGCAAGGAGGTCGACCCGGAACTGGTGGTGCCCGACCCGGCGCTGAGCCTGAACGACGGCGCCATCGCGCCGTGGTCGCGCGGCCAGACCGCCGAGTACTTCACCCGGCTGCTCTCCGGCCTCGCCGATTCCATCGGCTTTTCCATGGACACCCCGTGGCAGGATCTCCCGCCCAAGGCGCGTAAGGCCGTGCTGGAGGGCAGCGCCGACCAGGTGCACGTCTCCTACACCAACCGCTACGGCCGCAAGCGCTCGTACTACGCGGACTTCGAGGGCGTGATGCCGTTCCTGCAGCGGCGCATGGAGAACACCGAGTCCGAGCAGATGAAAGAGCACTACGACGGGTACATGCGCGACATCCCGTGCCCGGTGTGCAACGGCGCCAGGCTGCGCCCGGAGATCCTCGCCGTCACCATCGCCGCGAACGGCGACAAGAAGTCCATCGCCGACGTCAGCGATCTGTCCATCGGCGAGTGCTCGGCGTTCCTGAATTCGCTCACCCTGGGCGAGCGCGAGGCGGCGATCGCGGGGCAGGTGCTCAAGGAGGTGCAGGCGCGGCTGGGCTTCCTGCTCGATGTCGGCTTGGAGTACCTCACGCTGTCCCGCGCGGCCGCCACCCTCTCCGGCGGTGAGGCGCAGCGGATCCGGCTCGCCACCCAGATCGGCTCCGGCCTGGTCGGTGTGCTGTACGTGCTCGACGAGCCGTCCATCGGCCTGCACCAGCGGGACAACCGCAGGCTCATCGAAACCCTCACGCGGCTGCGCAATCTGGGCAACACGTTGATCGTGGTCGAGCACGACGAGGACACCATCCGCGCGTCGGACTGGGTGGTCGACATCGGCCCGTTCGCCGGCGAGCACGGCGGCACGGTGGTGCACAGCGGGCCCTACGAAGAGTTGCTCACCGATCCGAACTCGCTCACCGGGGCATATCTGTCGGGCCGGGAACGCATCGACGTGCCGCTGGTGCGCCGCCCGGTCGCCAAGAAGCGGCAGCTCACCGTGGTCGGGGCGAGCGAGCACAACCTGAAGGGCATCGACGTCGCCTTCCCGCTCGGTGTGCTCACCTCGGTGACGGGCGTCTCCGGGTCGGGCAAGTCGACCTTGGTGAACGACATCCTGGCCACAGTGCTGGCGAACCGGCTCAACGGCGCCCGGCAGGTGCCGGGCAGGCACACCCGGGTCAACGGGCTCGACCACCTGGACAAGCTGGTGCAGGTGGACCAGTCGCCGATCGGCCGGACGCCACGGTCCAACCCGGCCACCTACACCGGCGTCTTCGACAAGATCCGAACGCTGTTCGCGGCCACCACCGAGGCGAAGGTGCGCGGATACCAGCCGGGCCGGTTCTCCTTCAACGTCAAGGGCGGTCGCTGCGAGGCCTGCTCCGGCGACGGCACGCTGAAGATCGAGATGAACTTCCTGCCGGACGTCTACGTTCCCTGCGAGGTGTGCCACGGCGCCCGCTACAACCGGGAAACCCTCGAGGTGCACTACAAGGGCAAGACCATCGCCGAGGTGCTGGACATGTCCATCGAGGAAGCCGCCGAGTTCTTCGAACCGGTCACCTCGATCCACCGCTACCTCAAGACCCTGGTGGACGTCGGGCTCGGCTACGTACGTCTCGGCCAGAGCGCTCCCACCCTCTCCGGTGGCGAGGCCCAGCGAGTGAAACTCGCCGCCGAGTTGCAGAAGCGGTCCACCGGCCGCACGGTGTACATCCTCGACGAGCCGACCACGGGCCTGCACTTCGAGGACATCCGCAAGCTGCTGAACGTCATCAACGGCCTGGTGGACAAGGGCAACACGGTGATCGTCATCGAGCACAACCTGGACGTCGTCAAGACCTCCGACTGGGTGATCGACATGGGTCCCGAGGGCGGCTCCGGCGGCGGCACCGTGGTGGCGGAGGGCACGCCGGAGGACGTCGCGGGCGTCGCGCACAGCTACACCGGCCAGTTCCTGAAGGAAGTGCTGGACCAGCCACCCGCTCCGCAGAGCGTCGCGAAGAAGGCTCCGGCGAAGAAGGCCGCGGCCAAGGCCACCAAGCGTCCGGCGAAGAAGGCCGCGGCGGTCGGCTGACCTCTCGTGCGATGCGGCGCGGTCCGGGTGCACCGGGCCGCGCCGCCGTTCGTTCAGCGGTTGGCGATGGCGTGGATCAGTTCGGTGAGTTCCTTCGGCTTGGACCACATCGGCCAATGTCCCGTGGGCAGGTCGACGTACTCGGCGTCGATGCGTGCCAGTTCGGCGAAGAGGGGAGTTTCACCGTTGTCGCGCAGCTTCTCGACCACGTCGGCGGTCATGCTGCTGCAGATCACGGTGGTCGGGACCGACAGGCGAGCGTCCGAATCGCTCAACCGGAGCGGGGCGGCCGCGACGGACGTGGGCTCCGACACGGCACGCTCGCGAAAGCGCGCCAAGGCGGCCTCGTCCAGGCCCGCCAGGCTGTTGCCCGCGGCCTCCAGTTCCGGCCATTCCGGCAGAATCCATTCGCGCACGGCGACGTCGAGCGCGGAGTTGATGACGAAACCGTTCGGCAGCGGCGCGCTGTCGACGTAGATCGCGCGGCGGAACAGCCCGGGCGCGCGGTCGATGGCGAGATAGGCGGGTGCCGCCCCGCCGGAATGCGCCACGAGCACGACGGTCTCGCCCTCGGGCACCGCCTCGACGATGGCTTGCGCCTGGGACTCCAGGGTGGCCGACAACCGGTCCGGGTCGGCTTCGTCCAAGCCCGGCAGTGTGAGCGCCACTACCTCGTTGCCACGCCGCCGCAGGTCGGGTGCGACCTCGTCCCACGCCCACGCACCGAGCCAGAATCCGGGAGCGAGAAGAATCCGAGTAGCCATGGGCTCACTGTGCCCTACCCGTTGGTAAATTTCCTAAACATCGTTGTACCCAACGGTATTCGCTCACAATTCCACCGGTACTTCGGAATTCTCTGCTCGACCGGGCGGAACGCTGAGAATGGATCGGGCGGGCACGTCACCGATGGACGACCTGCTCCTGACCCGCCGCGGCCTGTCGATTGTTCAGCGCGGTGCGGTGGTCCGGCGTCTTCCAATGCCAGGCTCGGGAACCGCGCGAGGTCAGTAGACCGGACCGGTGTATTTCTCGCCCGGGCCTTTGCCCGGCTCGTCGGGATGCGCGGAAGACTCACGGAAGGCGCGTTGCAGGGACTGCAGCCCCTCGCGCATCGGTCCCGCGTGCGGACCCAGGTACTCCACCGACGCCGTCACGAGTCCGGCCAGCGCGGTGATCACGCGGCGCGCCTCGTCCAGGTCGCGGCGCGGGCTGGTGTCGGGGTCCTCGTCCGCCAGCCCGAGCTTCTCGGCCGCCGAACTCATCAGCATCACGGCGGCGCGGCTGATCACCTCGACCGCGGGGATGTCGGCCAGTTCGCGTACGGAGGCGTCGAGCTCGTCAGTCATGCCTTCAGGCTAGCGACGCCACCCGGAGCATCCGGAGGTGGCCGATCTCCGTGACGTTCTTCATCAGCTCCGCGTTCACCCAGCCCGCCAGATGCGCGATGGTCAGCCCGGCGTCGGCGGGCCACGGATAGGCGGAGGGACGGTCCAGATCGGCCTCGTCCAGCCCGGCGAGCAGCCGTTCCCATTCGATGCGCAACTCGCGCAGGCAGGCGATGGCCGCGGCGCCGTCACCGGGCCAGTGCACGTCCTGCCGCGCGGGCGGGGTGAGACCCTCGGCGTGGTCGATGGCCGTGCCCCACCACCAGCCGATATGCCAAGTGAGCCAGCCGATCGTCGGGACGGGCACGGGGTCGGGTTCGGTGTCGGCCCAGTCCGGCCGCCACACCCCATCGGCGTCGGGGCGTACCGTCCAGGTGAGCTCGGCGGGCTCCCAGAGGAAGTCCTCCGGTGTGAGTGCGTCGAGGTGGATCCCGGCGAGTGACCAGGTCAGGTCGAACTGCCATCGCAGCAGGTCGCGGCGTGGTGTGAGCACTGGGGGAGCGTGGCATGCCGGGCCTGGCCGGGCAACGCATTTTCGGCCGATTCGGCGATAGCCGAACGGAATGTTAGACTCTCCGCTGACGACCGCCCCGGGCTGTCCCGGGGCTGATAAGTGGAGCCCGACTCCCACCGTTGCCGACGAGTCATCGTACGGTTCAGCGGTCCGGTCACCCACCCCGCGAGGGTGGGTTTCTCGTGCCGGGGTTCTCATGGAGAACCTGCCGCGCGAGAGTCGACCCGAGTTCGCTCGTGGTCGGTGATCGGTCGACATCGGGCCCCGTGCGCGGAATACCGCACCGGGGCCTTCGTGTTGAACAGGGGTTGCAGTTATTGCGCGCGGTCGTCTGACGACACCGCTTGACCTAGGAGGCCCCATCAGCACTGAGACCCGCATCAACGATCGCATCCGTGTTCCCGAGGTCCGGCTCATCGGACCGGGCGGCGAGCAGGTTGGGATCGTGCGTGTTGAAGATGCACTACGCGTCGCCCTCGAAGCCGACCTCGATCTGGTCGAGGTGGCACCGGATGCCCGTCCGCCGGTCTGCAAGATCATGGACTACGGCAAGTTCAAGTACGAGACGGCGCAGAAGGCGCGCGAGTCTCGGAAGAACCAGCAGCAGACGGTGATCAAGGAGCAGAAGCTCCGCCCGAAGATCGACGATCACGACTACGAGACCAAGAAGCGCAACGTCGTGCGCTTCCTCGAGGCCGGGTCCAAGGTCAAGGTGACGATCATGTTCCGGGGACGCGAGCAGTCCCGCCCCGAACTCGGTTTCCGGCTGCTGCAGCGGCTGGCGTCCGACGTCGCCGATCTGGGTTTCGTGGAAACCTCGGCCAAGCAGGACGGTCGCAACATGACCATGGTCCTCGCCCCCCACAAGGGCGCGAAGACCCGGGTGAAGGCGCAGCAGGAGTCGGCTTCGCGCCCGGCGCCCGGCGCCGCCCCGGCCGGTCAGCCCGCCGCGGAGCAGGCCGAGACGGCCGGCCCGCAGTAACACCGATCAGAACACCGGCGGTCCGCCCCGACCGCCGGGACGACAGATAGAGGAATCCATGCCGAAGATGAAGACGCACAGCGGCGCCTCGAAGCGATTCAAGGTGTCCGGTAAAGGCAAGCTGCTGCGCCAGCAGGCGAACCGTCGCCACCTGTTCGAGCACAAGCCCAGCCGCCGGACTCGTCGTCTGGACGGTGTGGAAGTCGTCGCCTCCGCCGACGTCCGTCGCGTGAAGAAGCTGCTCGGTCTCTGATCGCGCCCCCGCGCAGACCGGCACGCACCCGCGACCGGAGTACCTCCGTCGCCACCCCCGACCCATTTCCGGGCGCCGCCCCGCGCCCCCAGATCGAACAGGACTGACCAGTGGCACGCGTCAAAAGGGCCGTCAACGCTCAGAAGAAGCGCCGTTCCATCCTCGAGGCCTCCAAGGGCTACCGCGGCCAGCGCTCGCGGCTGTACCGCAAGGCCAAGGAGCAGCAGCTGCACTCGCTCGCCTACGCCTACCGGGACCGCCGGGCGCGCAAGGGTGACTTCCGCAAGCTGTGGATCGCGCGCATCAACGCCGCCGCGCGGATCAACGACATCACCTACAACCGCTTCATCCAGGGCCTGAAGGCCGCCGGTGTGGAGGTGGACCGCAAGATCCTCGCCGAGCTCGCGGTGTCGGACGCCGAGGCGTTCGCCGGCCTCGCCGCGGTCGCCAAGGCCGCCCTGCCGCAGGATGTCAACGCACCGGCCGCCTGAGTCGCGTTCGTTGACACCCGGACGACTTTCGGAACGACCCGTGGAAGCGCTCAGTGAGCGCAATCCGCGGGTCGTTTCCGCTGTCAAGCTGCAACGCGGAGCGCAGCGCCGCAAAGCGGGCCGATTCCTCGCCGAAGGAGCCAATGCCGTCGCCGCGGCCCTGGAGACCGCGCGCGTCCACGAGCTGTTCTATTCGCAGGCGGCCGCCGAACGCGACCACGCGCTGATCGCGGGCGCGTCCGCGGCGGGCGTCCGCACCACGCTGGTCAGCGACCGCGCGGCGGAGCATCTCGCGGAAACGGTCACGGCGCCGGGCTTGGTGGCGGTCTGCGATCTGCTCGACGTGCCCCTGGCCGCGATCCTCGACGCCGGACCCCGGATGCTCGCCGTCCCGGTCGAGATGGCCGAGCCGGGAAACGCAGGCACGGTCATCCGAGTCGCCGATGCGGTCGGCGCCGACGGCGTGGTGCTGGCGGGCGACACGGTCGACCCGCACAACGGCAAATGCGTGCGAGCCAGCGCGGGCAGCATCTTCCATGTGCCGATCGCCCGGCACCGCGATGTCGCCGAGACGCTGGACGCGATGGCCGCGGCGGGCATCACGATCCTCGCTACGGCGGCGAACGGCGAGGTCGACCTCGACGACGCCGACGAATTGTTCACCGAACCGGTGGCCTGGCTGTTCGGCAACGAGGCGCACGGCCTCGACCCGGCTGTCGCGCGCCGCGCCGACCACCGCGTCCGCATTCCCATTCGCGGCCGCGCCGAGAGCCTGAATCTGGCGACGGCCGCCGCGATCTGCCTTTACGCGAACTCACGCGTGCGGTATTAGATTTCCAGCGCCTGCGGCTGGGGGTTCGCGGCCCCTTTGTGGCTCGAACGGAATTCAGTCGCCTTCGGTGCTCAAGTTCTCCAGGATTTCTGTCGCCCACGTCGCGGGCACCGCGTCCGGGCCCGCCACTCGCATCGCGCTCATGACGGTGAGCAGCATTCCGGTGGAGAGGAAGCGGCGCGCCTCGGTCTCCGGCGCTCCGGTCAGGTCGCGGATCAGGTGGTAGATACCGCCGAACCGGGCCCGGACCTGGTCGCCGATCTCCGGGTCCGCGCTGGCCGCGAAGCCGTGCAGCAGAAGTTGGAGCAGTTCGCGTTCGGCGAGGAAGACCGAATAGCCGGTGGCGAGGGCGGCGAGGGCTTCGTCGGGGGCCGCCTCGGGTGATGCCTCGGCGCGCGCGGCGCGGAAGATCTCCTCGATCCGGTCGCAGACGCGGTGCTGGGCGGCGCGGAACAGGTTCTGCTTGGTGCCGAACAGCCGGATCACGTAGGGCTGTGACACGCCCGCTCGCCGGGCGATCTCGTCGGTCCTGGTGGCGGCGTAACCGCATTCGGCGAACGCGGAGACCGCCGCGCGCAGCACCTGTTCGCCCCGTTCGGAGGCCGTCATCCTGGTTCTGGTCGCCATCGTTCTCCGTCTTCGCTGGTACCGGCCTTGCTCTTGACATGTTATCAGTCGATGCATACCGTTTCGGGCATTAGTTATCAGTCGATTACAACAAGGACTGGACATGACCGAGACCCTTCCATCCGCCACGGCGCCCGTCGCCGCGACCGAGGCGACGATCGGCGGTCGCAGGCTCGCCGCCGTCCTCGCCGCGGTCGGTATCCCGATGTTCATGGTCACGCTGGACAACCTGGTCGTGACGAACGCGCTGCCGGTGATCCGCACCGAGCTGGGCGCCTCGCTGGCCGACCTGCAATGGTTCGTCAACGCCTACACGCTGTCGTTCGCCTCGCTGTTGCTCACCGCCTCCGCGGTCGGTGACCGACTGGGCAGGCGGCGGATCTTCCTGCTCGGCATCGCGCTGTTCACACTGGCGTCCGCGGTCTGCGCACTGGCGACCGGACCGGGCATGCTCATCGCGGCGCGGGCGGTACAGGGATTCGGCGCGGCGGGGGTGATGCCACTGTCGCTGACACTGTTGTCGGCGGCGGTGCCGGAGAAGATGCGCAGCGCCGCCATCGGCATCTGGGGCGGGATCGCCGGCCTCGGCGTCGCGCTGGGGCCGCTCATCGGCGGCGCGGTCGTCGAGGGGCTGAGCTGGCAGTGGATCTTCTGGGTGAACGTGCCGATCGGGCTGGTCGTGCTGCCGTTCGCGCTGCGGGTGCTGGCGGAGTCGCACGGCGGCAGCCGACGAGTCGACCTGCCGGGACTGCTGTTGTCGGCGGGCGGCGTGCTGGCGGTGGTGTGGGGCGTCATCCACGGCGCCGATGATGGCTGGACGTCTCGCGGCGTGCTGTCCGCGCTGGTCGGCGGCGTGTTGCTGCTCGGTTGCCTGATCGCCTGGGAGCTGCGCACGCCGGAGCCGATGCTGCCGCTGCGCCTGTTCCGCTCCCGCGCGTTCCGGGTGAGCAACATGACCGGCTTCACCTTCTCGATGGGCGTCTTCGGCTCGATCTTCCTGCTGGCCCAGTACTTCCAGGTCGTGCAGGGCTACGGACCGCTGCAATCCGGCATTCGCACCATGCCGTGGACGATGGCGCCGATGGTGGTCGCTCCGCTGGCGGGTTTGATCGTCGACAAGGTCGGCGCCCGTGCACTGCTCACCACCGGACAGACATTGCTCGCCGTCGCGCTGGGCTGGATGGCGTTGGTCACTTCCGTCGACGCGAGTTACCTGTCGTTCGTCGGTCCGTTTCTGCTCGGCGGGATCGGCATGGGCCTGACCTTCGCGCCGGGCGCGACGGTGGTGATGGCCGCCGCGGCGGAGGAGGACCGCGCGATGGCCTCGGGAACCAACAACACCCTGCGGGAAGTCGGTGTCGCCATGGGCGTCGCGGTGCTGGCGTCGGTGTTCGCGGCGCGGGGCTCGTACCTGGATCCGCAGAGCTACGTCGACGGACTGGTGCCCGCGGTGTGGGTCGGTGCCGCGATCGTGGCGGTCGGCGCGCTGGTGTCACGGTTGCTGCCCCTCCACATCACCGCCGCGCGCTGACCGCACTGTCGCGCGCTGATCGCAGAGCGCCCGGTCCCTCGGTATCGCCCAGGGCGGGGCGTTTCGCGGCGGCCGCCGGAGCTGGTCTTTCTCTCTCCTGACCGGTCACCGCCTGCGAGCACGTGATGACTCGCGCCGTTCCGGACGGGTAACGGGCTGGGCCGGCGTGCGCCCGGCAGGCTCGCCGGTACCACACGGCTCGCGCGGCGTGGCGGGTAATCCGCGTGAATCCGCCGAGGCCCATCGAATACGATTGCGACCAGCAGCAATGCGGGCAGGCGAGCAGCGGTGCCCGCGACTTGATCCCCAGGGGAGAGACGGAGCATCGTGGCCGACGACATCGACGCAGGCGAGCAGAACGCGGCGCTGACCGAGGAGGCACTGGCCGCGGCCGCGGCGGCCGCCGAGAAGGCGTTCGCCGCTGCCGCCGACCTGGATGCGCTCGCGGTCGCGAAAACCGAGCACCTCGGCGGCAAGGCGCCGCTGGCGCTGGCACAACGCGCGCTGGGCAGCCTACCCAAGACGGAGAAGGCGGACGCGGGCAAACGGGTCAACGTCGCCAGGTCCAGGGTGTCGGAGGCGTTCGAGTCCCGCCGCGCCGCGTTGCTGGCCGAGCGCGACGCCGCCGTGCTGGTCGCCGAGACCATCGACGTGACGCTGCCCGCGCGCCGGGCGGCCGTCGGCGCGCGGCATCCGATCACCGTCATCTCCGAGCAGATCGCCGACGTGTTCGTCGCGATGGGCTGGGAGGTCGCCGAAGGTCCCGAGGTGGAGACCGAGCACTTCAACTTCGACGCGCTGAACTTCCTGCCCGACCATCCGGCCCGCACCATGCAGGACACCTTCCACATCGCGCCGGAGGGCTCGCGCCAAGTGCTGCGCACGCACACCTCGCCGGTGCAGGTGCGTTCGATGCTGGAACGCGAGCTGCCGATCTACGTGGTCTGCCCGGGCCGCACCTTCCGCACCGACGAACTGGACGCCACGCACACACCGGTGTTCTCCCAGGTCGAAGGCCTTGCGGTGGACAAGGGCCTGACCATGGCGCATCTGCGCGGCACGCTGGACGCGTTCGCTCGCGCGCTGTTCGGACCACAGACCCGCACGCGCATGCGGCCCAACTACTTTCCGTTCACCGAGCCCTCCGCCGAGGTCGACGTGTGGTTCCCGGACAAGAAGGGCGGTGCGGGCTGGGTCGAATGGGGCGGCTGCGGCATGGTGAACCCGAAGGTGCTGATCGCCAGCGGGATCGACCCCGACGCGTACAGCGGGTTCGCCTTCGGCATGGGCCTGGAGCGCACGCTGCAGTTCCGCAACGGCATACCGGACATGCGCGACATCGTCGAGGGCGACGTGCGTTTCACGCTGCCCTTCGGCATCCGGTCCTGACCTCACCCTTCGATCGAGAGAGCGAAACGTCAAGTGCGAGTAGCGCAGTCCTGGCTGACCGAAATCATCCAGCGCACCAACCCGGAGTGGTCGGTGACGCCGGAGGAGCTCGACGCGGGATTCGTCCGGGTCGGGCTGGAAGTCGAAGAGCTCGACCAGCTCGAGCGGATCGCGGGTTCGGAGGAGGGCGGCGAGCCGCTGGTGGTCGGCCGCGTCGCCGAGATCACCGAACTGACCGAGTTCAAGAAGCCGATCCGCTTCTGCAAGGTGGACATCGGTAAGCCCGAGTTGCAGGAGATCATCTGCGGCGCACGGAATTTCCAGGTCGGTGATCTGGTGGTCGTGGTGCTGCCCGGCGGCGTGCTGCCCGGCGGGTTCGAGATCACCTCGCGCAAGACCTACGGTCACGTGTCCAACGGGATGATCTGCTCGGTCGCCGAACTGGGGATCGGCAAGGACCACTCCGGCATCCTGGTGCTGGAACCGGGCACCGCCGAGCCCGGCGCCGACGCCAACGCGCTGCTCGGTCTGGACGACACCGTCATCGAGCTGAACATCACTCCCGACCGCGGCTACTGCTTCTCCGTTCGCGGCCTGGCGCGCGAGCTGGCCTGCGGTTTCGATCTCGAGTACGCCGATCCGGCGGTGCGCACCCTGCCCGACCACGAGCAGGAAGCCTGGCCGATCCGGGTCGAGCCGGACTCCCGGTGCACGCGTTTCGCGGCCCGCCGGGTCACCGGCGTCGACCCGGAGGCGGTGAGCCCGTGGTGGTTGCAGCGCAGGCTGCTGTTGTCGGGCATACGTCCGATCTCGCCCGCCGTGGACGTCACCAATTACGTGATGCTGGAGCTTGGGCAGCCGCTGCACGCCTTCGACGCGAACAAGGTGTCGGGCGGATTGGTGGTCCGTTCCGCGCACAAGGGCGAGAAGTTGCGCACCTTGGACGACGTGGAGCGCGCGCTCGACGTCGAGGACGTGGTGATCGCCGACGATTCCGGCGTCATCTCCTTGGCCGGTGTGATGGGCGGCGCGAGCACCGAGGTCGGCGCGGAGAGCACCGACATCCTGCTCGAGGCGGCCACCTGGAACCCGCTGCTGATCTACCGGACCGCGCGCAGGCACAAACTGGTGTCCGAGGCGGGCAAGCGGTACGAACGGGTCGTCGACCCGGAGATCAACGTGGCCGCGCTCGATCGAGCGGCCACGCTGCTGGCCGAAATCGCCGGCGGCACCATCGAACCCGTGCTGACCGACGTCCGGACCCCGGTCCCGCCGCCCGAGCCGATCCGGATGGATATCGACCTGGCCGACCGCGTCGCGGGCGTCACGTACGCGACCGGCACCTCGGCGCGCCGCTTGGCCCAGATCGGCTGCACGGTCGAGGTCGGCGTCAGCGAGGCCGGGCACGCTCAGCTGGTGGTGACCCCGCCGAGCTGGCGGCCCGACCTGGCTCAGCCCGCCGACCTGGTGGAGGAGGTGCTGCGGCTGGAGGGCCTGGAGCGGATCCCGTCCGTGCTGCCCGCCGCACCGGCCGGGCGTGGGCTCACGCCGACCCAGCGCCGCCGGCGCGCCGTCAGCCGCGCGCTGGCGTTCGCGGGCGCCGTGGAGGTGCCGCCGCCGGTGTTCCTGCCCGCCGGAGTGTTCGACACCTGGGGCCTGGACGCCGACGACCCGCGCCGCGCCACCACGAGGGTGCTGAATCCGCTCGACGTGGAGCGCGCCGAGCTGGCCACCACCCTGCTCCCCGGTTTGCTCGAGGTGGCGGCCCGCAATATCTCGCGGGGCGCGCGTGACTTGGCGATCTACGGCATCGCGCAAGTCGTGCTGCCGGGCGCGAACACCAGAGCGGTCGACCCGCTGCCGGTGGACCGGCGCCCCACCGACGACGAGATCGCCGAGTTGCTGGACTCGCTGCCGGAACAGCCGGTGCACGTGGCCGCCGTCCTGACCGGCCGCCGGGAGCCGCGCGGGCCGTGGGGGCCGGGCCGTCCGGTCGAAGCCGCCGACGCGTTCGCCATCGCCGACGCCGTCGGCGACGCCGCCGGTGTGACCATCGAGCGCCGTGCGGCGGCCCAGCTGCCCTGGCATCCCGGTCGCTGCGCCGAGCTGGTGGTCGACGGAACGGTCGTCGGCTACGCGGGTGAGCTGCATCCCGCCGTGCTGGAACGTTCCGGCCTGCCGCCGCGCACCTGCGCCGTCGAACTCGACTTGGACGCGCTGCCGCTGCGCGAGTCCCGGCCGGTCCCGACGGTGTCGCCGTTCCCGGCGGTGCTCCAGGACGTCTCGGTGAGCGTCGAGAAGACCGTCCCGGCGGCGTCCGTCGAGTCCGCACTGCGCACCGGCGGCGGCGAGCTGCTGGAGGACATCGCGCTGTTCGACGTGTACGAGGGCGCTCAGGCGGGTGAGGGACGTAAGTCGCTCACCTACGCCCTGCGTTTCCGTGCCACCGACCGCACCCTCACCGAGGACGAGGCCAGCGCGGCGCGCGACGCGGCGGTCGCGGCGGCGGCTGACGCCGTGGGCGCGGTGCTGCGCGGCTGATGTCGTGGGCGCGGTGCTGCGCGGCTGATGTCGTGGACGCGGTGCCGTGCCTGATGTCGCGGCACCCGCCCGACCCGGCCTCGCCTGTTCAGGAGTAAGAACGTGGGCATGCGACACCCGGCCCGTCCGATCCTCAACGCGCTGACTTATCTGCCGGAGCGGACGGTGCTGCAAACTCCGGCGCTGCTCGGCATGGAGTACACGGACCTGTCCCTGCCCACGGCGGACGGGGAGACCGTGCACGCGTGGTGGATGCCTGCCCGCGATTCGATCGGGCACATCCTGTTCGCGCACGGGAACGCGGGCAATCTCGGCGACCGGGTGCCGATCTTCGCGTTGCTCACCGGGGCCGGTTTCGACGTGCTGGCCTTCGACTACCGCGGCTACGGGCGCAGCACCGGGAAACCGACCGAGCACGGCACCTACCTGGACGCGCGCGCGGCGCGCCGGGCGCTGCTGGAACAACCCGGCGTCGATCCGAATCGTGTGCTGTACCTGGGCAAGTCCCTCGGGGGCGGTGTCGTGCTCGAACTGGCACAGCACCATCCCCCGGCCGGAGTGATGCTGATGTCCACCTTCAGCGGCCTGCGCGATGCGGCTCGCTCGGTGTATCCGTTCCTGCCCGCGGCCTTGGTGCCTGACGCCTATCCGAACGAACGCCGCATTCGCGCGCTGCGCGCTCCGGTGCTGATCATGCACGGCGACCAGGACGAACTGCTGCCGCTGCGGCACGCGCAACGGCTCTACGCCGCGGCGCCGGAGCCGAAACGGCTCGTGGTCTTTCCCGGGGCCGGGCACAACGATCTGATCGTGGTGGGCGGCTCGGCCTGGTACGACCTGGTGCGCGACTGGGCGGGTGCGCGCGTGCGGCCGTGAACGGCCTTCGGTGCGGTCGCGCGTGCGTAGCCTGGCGGTATGAGTGACAACAGCGAAATCGCGAGCCGGTTGGCCGGGCTGCCGGACGCGGAGCTGGCAGGTGTACTGCTGGCCGCGACGGCGGCGCGTCCCGGGTTCGCGGCGGTCCACGCCGCGCTGGTCGGGCTGTTGGAAACCGGTGATGCGGCTGCGGCCGGAAATGTGACTCCTGCCACCCCGGCCGGCGAGCCTGGGTTCCCGCAGCACACGCCCGATGTGTCGGGCCAGGTCGGCGGCGGTTCCGCGGTACCGGCGGTACCGGTACCGCCGCCGGGTATGCCGGAGTCCGCCGCGAGTGGCGGATATTCGGCCTCCGGTGTTCCTACTTTCGAGTCAGTTCGCGATAAGGTCGAGCATCGCTACGACACCGCGCAGGGGATGGGTGAACTCGACCGGCAGACTCCAGCGGGCCGCAGCGTGGACGAACAATGGCAGGCACGTGAGCAAGCCGCGCGTGAGCGCCTGGACCGGATCCGGAAATCGTTGCACGGCAACGACGCCGACCCGCACCAGCCGTGAACCGCGCCGGGCGCGCCGCACGAGGTGTGATGGGTGGAATTCGATGAGCGAGCCGCGTGAGATCGCCGAACGGCTACTGGAGGCCCAGGTGGCATTCCTGCTCGCCGAGGTGACCGGCGAGCGTTTCGCGGAGGTGGTCGCGCGCGACACCGAGGCGGTGCTCGGAGTCGCCGACACGCTCGTCTTCCGGGACGTGGTGAAGATCGACCAGGCCAAGCAGACCGTCCGCACGGTCGTCGAGCTGATCGGCGGCAGTCCGGTTCTCGCCGATATGGTCGGGGTGTTCGCCGACTCCATCTACGACCACATCGCCGCCAACCACGACTACACGCTCGGCGAGGTGGTCGAGCGCGAGCCGGTGGAGGCGCTGCTGGAGAAGATCTTCGGCATGCACCAGGCGCAGGAGCGCATCCTGGACCGGCTCACCGAGAGCCCGCTGGTGGCGACGGTCGCGTCGAAGTTCGTGGACAAGCTGATCAACGACTTCGTGCAGGCCAACCGGGAGCGCGCCGAGAAGATCCCGGGTGTGTCCTCGCTGATGTCGCTGGGTCAGTCCGCGGCCAATCGCGCCAAGAAGGCCGCCGACGGCACCTTCGTCGGCGACCTCGCGGGCAAGGGCGCGCTGTTCGCCCTCAAGCGGACCAACAACGCCATCCGCGAGATGCTGCGCGACGCCCCGGTGCACGCCGCCGCGATGGAGTTCTGGGATCTGCATGCCGACGAGCCGGTCAGCGGTCTGCGCGAATACCTCAGCCAGAAGGATCTCAACGAGCTGGTGCTGCTGTGCTACGAGATCGCCGTCACCACCCGCGAGAAGGAGTACTTCGGCCTGCTCCTGGACGAGTGCGTGGAGGTGTTCTTCACCAAGTACGGCGACTACACCTTGGCGGCCATGCTGCCCGAACTCGGTCTGACCGGCGACGACATCGTCCAGGAGATCCTCCGGTACGGACCGGCGGTCATCGAGGGCGCGAAGCGCGAAGGCGTTCTCGCCGGGTTGATCCGCGAGCGCCTCGCCCCCTTCTACACCTCCGACGAGGTACTCGGCATCCTCTCTGACTGATTTCCAGCGCCTGTGTTGGTTTTTCCAGCGCCAACGGCGCATGCTCGGTCTCGCTTCGCTCGAAACCGGTGATCGAGCTGGTGTGGTTGCGTGCGAGAGTAACCGGCGATCTGAGTTCCGCCGATGCCGCCGCGAGATGGTCGTGGTTGTCGGCTGCGCTGGGCGAATCCGTACCCGGTCCTGCCTCGAGTGGGGCGGTGCTACTTCGGCAGCGCCGGGACGATCGCTTCGCCGACGGTCGCGAGGCGATCGCAGGGGTTCTGGTCCGCGGTCTTGTTGACCAGGGTCAGTTGCAGCAGGCCCTGCCGGGCGGGGAAGAGCACGTCGCACATCTGGTCTTTGGCGGCGTCGTCCACGCGGAACTGGCGTCCGGTGCGTCCGGCGATGGTGACGTCCTGGAAGTCGACATTGCCCGGCTTCCGCTCGAACTCGGCCACGGACATGTTGTTGGAGAACACGCCGAGGGTGAAGTCGGCGCCCTTCCATCCGCAGATCTCCCAACCGGGCTGCTTCACCCCGCCGACGCCGACCTGCTTGCTCGCCGGATCGAGTCCGGCGCTCGTCAGCGCGGCGTCGGGGATGCCGGTGCAGGGATCGAACAGCGGGGTGGCCGTGCCCGCGGCGCTCGCGGTTTGCGTGCTGGTCGTCGCGGAGGACCCGCCGGATTCGTCGCCGCAGGCGGCCAGTCCTAACGCGAGTGCTATCACCAAGGGAACCAACGTAATTCGGTGCGCCATCCAGCCCTCTTGCCATCCGGTGTGTCGCGCCGGACTGTATCAGAGTCGGGCCGCGAGGTTTCGCGGCGGGCGAAGGTGGGTAGGACACAACGAGTCTCGGCATTCGTTCGCGGATGCCGGTTTTGTCGCGCTCGTAACTCTTCGTTGCCAGTGTGTTTAGAAGTCCGCACAGTGTCCGTTTTGCCCGATTCTCGCGTTGACGACGGGTAGGCCGTGTGACAGTTTCCCCTTGATTTCCACGTGCTCGCTGTGGAGCAGGCGCGGCGGCTGATCGGAGGAGCAGAGGGTGGTGCGGTCACCTGGACGACCGGAGAATTCCGGCGGCACACCGGTTGTCCCCCTCCGCATTTCCGACGGTGAACGCCAGGTGTCCGGCGGTGGAATTGTGCGCCCGCGAACCATCCGCGGGCAGCTGGCCCGCATCCTCGTGGTGTCGCTCGTGCTGGTGCTCGCGCTGTTGGGCACGCTGGTGGCGCGCGAAGTGGACGCGTATCGGAAGAGCCGGGACACCGTCGCCGCGGTGACCCTCGCGCTGGCGGTACAGGACCTGGTGCACGAGACACAGCGCGAGCGCGGCCTGACCAATGGCCTGCTCGGCGGCGACCAGCGCTTGCGCCAACTGGTCGACGACCAGCGCGGTGCGGTCGACCGCGCCTTGCGCGCCCTGCGGCAGGCGGCGGCGGACGGCCCGCCCGGCGCGGATCGGGTGCGGGAGGCCGCCCGGCCGCTGGCCGATCTGGACGCGACCCGATCCACCATCGACCAGCGGCGAACACCCCGGCAGGCGGCGTTCCAGTACTACACCGACGCGATCGACGCCATGAACCACCTGTCCCTCGGTCTGGATCAGGCCGCCGACCCGGTGGTCCGGCACGGACTGCAAGCGCTGTACGCGCTGGGTGAGGCGAAGGAGCAGACGGCTCGCGAGCGCGGCTTCCTCAACGGCGTCTTCGCCGCGGATGCCTTCGGGCCGGGCGAGTACGTGCAATTCCTCGACATCCGCGCGGCCAAACTGGCCGGACTGGCCGCGTTCGCCCGCGACGCGACCGGCGCGCAGCAGGCGCGCTTGGACGCCGTGCCGGACGGCGCGGACGCGGACGCGGCCGCGGAGTCGGAGAACGTGGCGATCGCCGCAGGCGGCGGACCGCTGGCGCGCCGGGTCGATCCGATCGCCTGGTGGACCAGGATGACCGCGGTCATCGACCAGCAGCGCACCGTGCAGCAGACGGTCGGCGCCGACGTGCGGCAGCGGGCAGAGGTGTTGCGCGGCGACGCCGCGCTGACCCTCGGCGCATTCGTGCTCGCCGCGCTGGCGGCGATCGCGCTGGAGGTGGCGCTGGTTGTCGCCGCGGTGCGGGCGATCGTCCGGCCGCTGGCCGCGCTGGCCGCGGACGCCGACGACGTGTCCGGTCGGCGGCTGCCCGACGTGATCTCGGCCTGGCGCACCGGTGACGACACCCGGCCGCCGGACCCGCCCGCCCCGGTGCGACCGCCGCCGGGGGCGGGCGTCGAGATCGTCGCCGTGGCACGAGCGCTGGATCGGGTGCAGTCCACCGCCTTCGCCCTCGCGTCGGAGCAGGCGCTGGTGCGCCGCAACACCACCGAGTCGATGGTCAGCCTGGCCCGCCGCAACCAGAACCTCGTGCGCCGCCAGCTCGGCCTGATCAGCGAATTCGAACGAGAGGAGCTCGATCCCAAGGCGCTGTCGAACCTGTTCGAGCTCGACCATCTCGCCACCCGCATGCGCCGCAACGCCGAAAGTCTGCTCGTGCTGGTCGGCGAGGCGAGCCCGCGCCGCTGGGCCGAACCGATCCCGCTGAGTGACGTGATCCGCGCGGGCCTGTCCGAGGTCGACGACTACCGCAGGGTGGTGCTGCGCCGGATGGACGACGTGCTCATCGCCGGCGCGACGGCCAGCGAACTGGCGCACATACTCGCGGAGCTGATCGAGAACGGGCTGGCGTTCTCGCCACCGGATGTCGAGGTGGAGATCTACGGGCGCGCCGGGCCCAACGGGTACCTGCTCGCGGTGGTCGACCACGGCGTTGGCATGCCCGCCGACCAATTGGCCCAGGCCAACGCGCGATTGCGCGGCGAACAGGACTTTGTCGTCGCACCGACCCGCCACCTCGGCCACTATGTGGTCGGCAGGCTCGCCGAGCGGCTCGGCATCACGGTCGAACTGAGCGTCTCGCCGGTGAGCGGCATCGCCGCGCGCCTGACGCTGCCGCCCGGCATGGTCGAGACCGAGCCGGATCGGCGCGACGATCCCGCCACCTCCCACACCGCCACGGTGGGCGATACCGCTGGGTCTCCGACCGGTTCGAGGTCGACGAGGCCGCAATCGCGCGGTACCGCTACCGGTACGACGGGCGACCGCGCACCGGCGCACACCGGGTCGTCGCCTGACACGCAGTTCGTTTCCGCACGGACCGAGCCGACAGCGAGCGTCGGCCTCACCGAATCCCGCCGCGCAGAAGAGCCGTTCGGACCGGCGCCGAGCGAA
Organism: Nocardia sp. NPDC004260; assembly: GCF_053603155.1. Classification (NCBI taxonomy): domain Bacteria; kingdom Bacillati; phylum Actinomycetota; class Actinomycetes; order Mycobacteriales; family Nocardiaceae; genus Nocardia; species Nocardia sp. NPDC004260. Next base: position 49,071 of record NZ_JBSGEZ010000013.1, read on the forward strand.
CCCGCGGCGCGGCACACCAAGAACGGCTTGGTGAAACGAAACAAGAAGGCCCGCGCTGCCGCCACCGGCGTGCGGCCCGACGCGCCGCCCCGGACGGAGCCCGCCCCCGCGGTCGAGCGCTCACCCGAGGAGATCCGCAGCATGCTGTCCTCCTTCCGGACGGGACATCAGCGTGGCGCGCCCGCACGGCACGCCGCCGCGCGGCACGACCGCGTCCGCGCCGCCGACGCGGCGCCCGAATTCCAGCCCGCCGCGACCATGGCAGAGGAGATCCGGTGACCACCCACATATCGAGCGCCGACCCGCACACGTTCAATTGGATGCTGGCCAACTTCGTTCGCGAGACCGACGGTGTGCGCGAGGCGGCCGCGGTGTCCTCGGACGGCCTGTTGATCGCCATGTCCGACGGACTGGACCGCGCCTCGGCCGACCGGCTCGCCGCCATGGTGTCCGGGCTGGTCGGGCTGGCCCGCAGCGCCTCGCGCAGTTACTCCTTCGACGGCCTGAGACTCATCATGATCGAGATGCGGCGCGGGTTCCTGCTCGTCTCCGCCATGGGCGACGGCAGTTGTCTCGGGGTGATCGCCGACAGCGGGTGCGATGTCGGTCTGGTCGGCTACGAGATGGCGGTGCTGGCCGACCGCGCCGGTGCGCTGCTCGATCCCGCGCTCATCGCCGAACTGCGTGAGTCGCTGCGGCGATGAGACACGAATTCGCTTCCGGCGAGGACCGATTCGTGCGGCCCTTCGTGGTCACCGCGGGACGCACCAGGCCGCTGCTGGACGGACTGCGCATCGAGACGTTGGTGCGTGCCGAACCCGCCGCGTTGTCCGCGCCGCTGCGTTTCGAGCAGCGCACCCTCGTGCGGCTGTGCCAGCGGCCGCACTCCATCGCCGAGATCGGCGCCGCGCTGGGCGTGCCGGTCGGGGTCGCCAAGGTCGTGGTCAGCGACCTGGCCGCCACCGGGCACGTGACCGTGCGCTCCGCCGACCAGCTCACCGCCGCCGCCATCGAGAGGATCAGAGACCTTGTCCGGGCACTCTGACATGCGAACGCCGACCATGCCGTCCTCGGTGAAAATCGTGGTCAGCGGTGGTTTCGGCGTCGGAAAGACGACATTCATCGGAGCCATCTCCGAAATCGAGCCGCTGGTGACCGAGGCGGCGATGACCGAGATGGCCGTCGGCGTGGACGACGCGGGGCACCGCGATGACAAGACGCAGACCACCGTCGCCCTCGACTTCGGGCGCATCACCCTGGACAGCGCACTGCTGCTGTACCTGTTCGGCACGCCGGGCCAGGACCGTTTCGTCTTCCTGTGGGACGACCTGGTCGACGGTGCGCTCGGCGCGGTGATCGTGGTGGACACCGGCCGCGTCGACGACTGCTATCCGGTACTGGACTATTTCGAGGCACGCGGTACGCCGTTCGTGATCGCGGTCAACCGTTTCGACGGCAGCACGCGTTTCGACCTCGGCGAGGTCCGCGAGGCGCTCGAACTGGAGGATTGGATCCCGGTGCTGGAATGCGACGCCAGGCAGCGCGATTCGGTCAAGGAGGTGCTGGTCTCGCTACTCGAACAGGTCCTGTTGCACCGGGCGGATCACCTCACCGCCAGGGACGCGGGCTGAGGGTCGCCGCGAGAATGCGCCGCGACCGATGAATTCGCCGCGCGGGCGTCGTCGGTACTGTTGCCCGGCCCTGACGAAGAAGGAGCAACATCATGAGCAACGGCGCGGACCTCGCACTCACCCACATCGGCGTCCTGGTCGGTGACCAGGACAAGGCCCTGGAGTTCTATCGCGACGTGATCGGCCTGGAAGTGCGCGCGGACCTGCCGTTCGCCGGTGGGCGCTGGCTGACCGTCGGCCCGGCGAAGCAGCCTGGCATCGAGTTCATTCTGGAGACCCCCGAGATGGTGCCGGACGAGGCGGCCGGCGCGGCGGCGCGGGCCCGCCTGGCCAACGGGGCGCAGGGGACGTTGATCTTCACCACCGACGCCGTGGACGCCACGTTCGCCCGGCTGCGCGACGCCGGGGTGGAGGTGACGCAGGAGCCGATCTCGCAGCCGTACGGCGTCCGCGACTGCGGGTTCCGTGACCCGTGGGGCAACCACCTGCGCTTCTCCGAACTTCCCGGCTGAGCCGGGCGCGGCCGGTGTGGGCCGCGTCGCATTTCCCGGCGGGCCGGAGGACAATACTGTCTGATCATGGGTGAAACGACGAGCGAGACCCAACAGGACGCCATCCGGCCGCTGCGCGACGACATCCGGTTTCTCGGTGGCGTGCTCGGCGACACCATTCGCGACCACGAGGGGCCGGAGGTCTTCGACCTCATCGAGCGCGTGCGTATCGAAGCGTTCCGGGTGCGCCGCGAGGAGGTCGGTCGCAGCGCCGTCGCCGAGATGCTGGACGGCGTGGACATCGCGGTGGCCCTTCCGCTCATCCGCGCGTTCAGCTACTTCGTGCTGCTGGCCAACCTGGCCGAGGACATCCAGCGCGACCGCCGCCGCGTCGCGCACGAGACGGCGGGCGAACCGCCGCAGGACTCGTCGCTGGCGGCGACCTATCGCAAGCTGGACGCGGCGGCGCTGGACGGAAACCGGGTCGCGGATCTGCTGGCCGACGCGCTGGTGTCCCCGGTGATCACCGCGCACCCGACCGAGACGCGCCGCCGCACCGTCTTCGACGCGCAGGCCCGGATCACCGAGCTGATGCGCCTGCGCCAGCGCTACGCCGAGAACGAGCGCGAGCGCGCCGACCTCGAGCGGCGGATCCGCCGCCAGGTGCTGAGCCTGTGGCGTACCGCGCTGATCCGCTTGGCGCGCTTGCGCATCCAGGACGAGATCTCGGTGGGTCTGCGCTACTACGACCTGACCCTGTTCGACGTGATCCCGGCGCTCAACGCCGAGGTGCGCGCCGCGCTGCGCTCGCGCTGGCCGGGGGCCGAGCTGCTGGCGCGCCCGATGCTGCGTCCCGGCTCGTGGATCGGCGGCGATCGCGACGGAAATCCGTACGTCACCGCCGAGGTGGTGCGGCAGGCCGCCTCCCGCGCCGCGGGCGTGGCGTTCGAACGCTACCTGCGCGAGCTGGTGGAGCTGGAGAAGACGCTGTCGTTGTCGGCCCGGCTGGTCACCGTGACGCCCGAGGTCGCCGCGCTCGCCGAGACCGGATACCCCGATCCGGCGGCGCACGCCGACGAGCCGTATCGCCGTGCGCTGCACCATGTCCGGGCCCGGCTGACGGCCACCGCGCTGACGGCGCTCGGGGAGGTTCCGCCGAACGGGCTGGATACCGGGGCGCGGCCCTATCCGACCCCGCAGGCCGCCCTGGACGACCTGGACGCGATCGATGCCTCGCTGCGGCGCAGCGGCGACGGCCTGCTCGCCGACGATCGTCTCGCCGCGTTGCGCCATGCCATGGAGACGTTCGGCTTCCATTTGCAGAGCCTGGACATGCGCCAGAACTCCGAGGTGCACGAGCAGGTCGTCGCCGAACTGCTGGCCTGGGCCGGGGTGCACCCCGACTACGCGAGCCTGCCGGAGTCGCGACGGGTGGAACTGCTCGCCGCCGAGCTGCGCACCCGCCGCCCGTTGCTCGGCCCGCACGCACGGCTGAGCGAACTGGCGGGCAAGGAGCTCGGCATCGTCCGCGCCGCCCGGGACGTGGTGGACACGCTCGGCGCGGAGGCGGTGCCGAACTACATCATCAGCATGTGCACGTCGGTCAGCGATCTGCTCGAAGCCGCCCTGTTGCTGAAGGAAGGCGGACTGCTCGACCCCGGGGAGCCGGACGGGCCGCCGAGCTGCCCGGTGGGCATTGTCCCGCTGTTCGAGACCATCGAGGACCTCGGCGCGGGCGCGGACACGCTGTCCGCGGCGCTGGAGGTGCCGGTCTATCGCGACCTGGTGGCCGCGCAGGGCATGCGTCAAGAAGTGATGCTCGGCTACTCCGACTCCAACAAGGACGGCGGGTATCTGGCCGCCAACTGGGCGCTGTACCGGGCCGAGCTGGACCTGGTCGAGGTCGCACGCAAGACCGGCATCCGGCTGCGGCTGTTCCACGGCCGCGGCGGCACGGTCGGCCGCGGCGGCGGCCGCAGTTACGACGCGATCCTCGCCCAGCCTGCCGGGGCGGTGCGCGGCTCGCTGCGGCTGACCGAGCAGGGCGAGGTGATCGCCGCGAAGTACGCCGAACCCGGTGCGGCGCACCGCAATCTGGAGTCGCTGATCGCGGGCACCCTGGAGTCGACGCTGCTGGACGTGGAGGGTCTCGGCGCCGACGCCGAGCCGTCCTACGGCATCATGGACGACCTGGCGGCCCGCGCCCGCGCCGCGTACGCGCGGCTGGTGCACGAGACGCCCGGATTCGTCGAGTACTTCCGGCAGTCCACGCCGGTCGCCGAGGTGGGCGATCTGAACATCGGCAGCAGGCCCGCCTCGCGCAAGCCGACGAATTCGGTCGCGGACCTGCGCGCCATCCCGTGGGTGATGTCGTGGAGCCAGTCGCGGGTGATGCTGCCGGGCTGGTACGGCACCGGCAGCGCGCTGGAGGAGTGGATCGACGGCGACCCGGAGCGCCTGGCCACCTTGGCGGATCTGTATCGCCGCTGGCCGTTCTTCCGCACGGTGCTGTCCAATCTGGCGCAGGTGATGGCCAAGAGCGATCTGGACATCGCCGCCCGCTACGCGGAACTCGTGGACGACGTGGCGTTGAGGGAGCAGATCTTCGGCATGATCCGCGACGAACACGCCCGGACCGTCCGCATGCACGCCGCGATCACCGGCAACGATCACCTGCTGGCCGACAACCCGTCGCTGGCCGAGTCGATCCACAACCGCTTCCCCTACCTGGAACCACTGAACCAGATGCAGGTGGAGCTGCTGCGCCGCCTGCGCGCCGGGGACGACTCCGAACTGGTGAAACGCGGCATCCTGCTGACCATGAACGGCCTGGCCACCGCACTGCGCAACTCGGGTTAGCCGCCGAAGGGCCCGCGTCCGGTAGGAAGGACGTCGTGTCGATCGACGAAGCAGCCGTGGCGGCGCTGGCGGACCGCCGGATCGGTCCCGAGCACAAGGGCATGCCACCCGCGTTCTGGGGCCGGACCGTGCGCGAACTCCGCGCTGCCGCCCCGGCGCTCGACCAACTGGAGACGCCGGTGCTCACGGTCGATCGCGCGGCCCTCGCGGAGAACATCGCGGTCATGGCCGAGTGGGTGCGCGCGGCAGGCGTTCGGCTGGCGCCGCACGGCAAGACGACGATGGCGCCGCAGGTGTGGGCCGATCAGCTGGCCGCGGGCTCATGGGGCATCACCCTGGCCACCATCTGGCAGACGCAGGTGGCGCGATCCTTCGGCGTCGCGCGGGTGCTGCTGGCCAACGCGCTGGTGGACCCGGTCGGATTGCGGTGGGTCGCGGCGGAATCGGCGCACGATCCGTCTTTCGAGTTCTACTGCTGGGCCGACAGCGCCGAAACGGTTGCCTTGATGGACGCGCATCTGCGCACCGCCCCCGAGTCGGCACGGATTCGGGTGCTGGTGGAACTCGGCGGCCCGCACGGCAGAACCGGCGCACGCACGGTGGAACAGGCGCACGCCGTAGCTCGGGCGATCGATGGCGCGTCCCGGCTGACGCTCGCCGGGGTGGGCGGTTACGAGGGCGCGCTCGCACACGACCGCACTGCGACCGGTATCCGCGCGGTGCGCGACTACCTCGGGAAACTCGCCCGGCTGCACCGGGAACTCGCCGCGGCGGGGCGATATCGCGGCCCGGCCGTCGTCACCGCCGGTGGGAGCGCCTATCCGGAGCTGGCGCTCGAGTACCTCGGCCCGCTGTCCGACGAGCAGGGCAGGCAAGGTGTCGCGACGACGGTCGTGCTGCGCTCGGGCGCGTATGTCATCCACGATGACGGCTTCTACGCGAGCATGTCGCCATTGGCGGCTCCCGAGTGCGCGCGGCCGCTGCGCTCGGCGATGCACGGCTGGGCACGCGCACTCTCGCGCCCGGAGCCCGGCCTCGCATTGCTCGACGCGGGCAGACGCGATCTGCCTTTCGACGAGGGGATGCCGGTTCCGCAACGCGTCGCAGGACCGCTGGGCGGTGCGCTCGATTCGGACGCGACGGTATCCGCGCTCAACGACCAGCACGCCTTCCTCCGGTTACCGGGCGGCGCCGCCACCGAGTTGCCCATCGGGGCGGTCGTTCGGCTCGGTCTGTCCCACCCGTGCACGGCTTTCGACAAATGGCGGCTGATCCCGGTGATCGATGACGCCGACGCGCCCTCGCCGCGAGTGGTGGATCTCCTGCACACGTTCTTCTGACGGTGGCGCCGGGCTTCGGCCGCGCTGCCCGGCGTTAGTCGTTCGAAGCGAGCAGCGCGCGCACCAACCGGTCCAGCATCGGACGGGGATCGAAATCCGGTGCCGGATCCACCAATTGATGCAGGATGATGCCCTCGAGCTGGCCGACCAGGATCTGTGTCGTCGCCCGGTCCCCGCCGACGTTCGCCAGCAGGCTCGCGGCCCATTCGGTCAGCCTGCGGTGGCCGCTGCGCACGGTCTCGCGCAGCGCGGGCGAGGTCCGCGCTTCTTGGAACAGCGCGTAGCGCGCCAATGTCCGTGCGCGGTCGGTCCGCACCGCGTGGACGACGAAGGCGGCCGTGCCGTCGACGAGTTCCTCGATGGTGGCGGGGGTGGGCCGCCGGTTGAGCGCCGCCCAATCCGCGTAGTCGCGAGCTTCGAGGCGCTCGGCGATACCGGTCAGCAGCGCCGCACGGGTGCGGAAGTAGTTGGACGCCGATCCGGCGGGCATGCCCGCGACCTCGTCCACCGCGCGGTGGACGAGGGCTCGGATCCCGCGGGACCCGAGCAGCTCGATCGCCGCGTCCAAGACGAGTTCGCGCTTACCGGACATCCCTCGATACTACAGCGGTAGTGATACCGGTTACAGTCCGGCGCGGCGGCACTACATTCGTAGTAACGTTCGGGGCAGCCGAGTGGTCCGGAGAAAGGGGAAACGATGCCCGAGGTGGTCATCGTGGGGGGTGGCATCGGTGGTCTGGCGACCGCGGTCGCCTTCCTCCGGCAGGGCCGGCGCGTCGAAGTGCTTGAGCGGGGCGCCGAAATCGGCCGGACATCACCCGGCGGCCGCGCACGGCAGGTGAGTAGTCCATCCGCCGATGGACCTCGGCGGATCCGCTTGTCTCACCGGGCTTCCCGGGCCGAATGTCGGTGCGGCGGCACTCTCGGGACCCGGATCATCCGTCGTGCCGGAGTGCCGCTTCGAAGGCGGCGCGGTGGGCGCTGGTGTAGGCATGTTCCCGTTCGGACCAGGCGATGCGGGAGGCGATCTGCTCGGGGCTGGTGTCGCGATGGCCGGGTTCGGTCAGCTGTGCTGTCCACCAGTGGGCGTTGCGGATCTGGCGATCGAGCATCGCGTCGACGACGTGGGCTCGCTCGGCGGTGGTGAGGCCGTAAGCGCCGGCGAGGATTCGCACCTGGGCTGCTTGGGCGGGGGCGGGTGGTGCGTCGGGCTTCGAGGAGACGCACCACGTCCAGGCGAGGTACCCGAAGTCTTCGAGCGGATCGCCGGGGGCGGCGGTATCGAAATCGATGAAGGCGACCGGTCGGGCGTTCCGGAAGACGGTGTTGTTGGGGCCGGGGTCGTGGTGGCAGACGACCGGTCGGCCTGCCGTGAGCCCGCTGTCGCGGGTTGCGTCGTGGAGCGAACGGAGCAGGGCCCCTGCTGCGGCGACCTGGGTGTCCGTCCAGCGCTGGAACCTGGCGGGCACCCATCCGGGCAGGTAGGTGAAGGTATCGCGGCCGGTGTCGTCGAGTCCGAGATAACGCGGTGCGCCGGCGAAACGGACTTGCTCGAGGTGCGTGAGCAGCTCGGCGACGAAGGCCGACGAGGCGGTGGTGGGTCGTCGCACCGTGTCGCCGCCGCGGACCACGCCGGGGGTGATTCGTCCTCCGGTCAGGGGGACTTCGGCATCAGGTGGCATAGGAACTACTTCCCGGAGTAGCGCGCGTGCATGGCGGCTGCGGTCGCCGCGAGTCGAGCGCGCAACTGCGGTGGGTCGAGAACCTCGACGTGCTCGCCGAGCGGCAGCAGGCCGTGGGCGAGCACGTCGTAGGACTCCGACGGAACCACCAACTCGACCCAGCCTTCGGCATCGGGCGGTCCCGCCGAGGCCAGTGCCTCCGCGACCGCCGCCGGATCGTTCGTCAGCCGCAGCAGGCGCAGGTGGGTGGCGGCGATCCGGCAGCGCGCCCGCACGCGCAGCATCGAGCGCGCGAATTCGTCGGCGGCTTCGGACCAATGTGTGCGCAGATCGAATTGTGCTGGGCGGGAGAAGGTTTCGCCGGTCGGCTCGGCGGAGAGGATCCGGCCGACCCGGTACGAGCGCGGTGTGGACCCGCTGCGCGCGACCAGGTACCAGGTGCCCGCCTTGAGCACCAGACCGAGCGGGTCGAGCAGGCGCTCGACCACTTTGTCGTTGCGGCCGTAGCGCACTCGCAGCCTGCGGTCGTGCCAGAGCGCGTCGGCGATCGCCGCGAGCATCGGCGTCTCGTCCGGCCGGTGGAACCAGCCCGGCGCGTCGACGAGCACCCGTTCGGCGATGCGCGTCGCCCGCCCGCGCAGTTCCGGCGGTAGCGCGGCGAGCACCTTCAACTGCGCGGTGGCCAGCACGGTGCCGAGCCCGAGATCGGCGGCGGCGCCGGGCAGACCGGTCAGCAGCACCGCGTCGGCTTCGTCGGTGGTGAGGCCGGTGAGCCGGGTGCGGTAGCCGTCGACCAGCCGCACGCCGCCGGCCCGGCCCGGCTCGCTGTAGACCGGGACACCGGCCGCCGAGAGTGCCTCGACGTCGCGGTAGACGGTGCGCACCGACACCTCCAGTTCCCTGGCCAGTTCGGGCGCGGTGAGTCTGCCCCGCGTCTGCAACAGCAACAGCAGCTGCACCAATCGACTGGCCCGCACGTAGGCGAGACTAGCCGGAAACCTGGACAGGAGATGGCAAGTATTCGCCGTACCGTCGCCGTATGACCACTTGGAGCCGGTTCACCGAAGAAGCGCCGCACATCGCCGAGATCTTCCTGCGCAGGCATCGCGCGGCGGGCAATCTCTGCATGCTCGGCACCATCCGTTCCGACGGGTATCCACGGATCAGTCCGATCGAGCCGCGCGTCTTCGACGGGCTGCTGGTGATCGCGGGGATGCCGGGCACGACCAAGTTCCGCGATCTGGCGCGCGATCCGCGCTTCTGCCTGCACACCGCCACGGTGGACACGAACGTGTCCGACGGCGACGCCAAACTCTTCGGCACCGTCGTCGAGCTTCCCGACCGCGACGTGCACGTTCGCTTCGCCCAGCACCTGTTCGACGAGACCGGTTTCGACATCAGGGGCCAAGAGTTCGACCACTTCTACGTCGCCGATCTCACCGGCGCGTCGACAGTGGAGGTCGCGGGCGACCACCTCGACATCACCATCTGGAAGCCGGGTGAAGGCGAACGCGTGGTGCGCAAGCACTGACCCGGGGCCGCCGCCTCACTCCGGCGCCGTCAACTGGGCGGCGATCGGGCTCGGGACCGGGACTCCGCGACGGCGCAGGTCTTCCAGGAATCGGCGGACGAGAGGATCGCCAGGGGTGGCGGTGAGGCAGACGACCTCGCGCACCAGGGGCGGACGCAGGCTGCGGACGGCGCCGGAGAACGTGGCCGGCAGCGCGCTGGTCGGCACGAGTGCGGTGCCGAGTCCGGCGGCGGCCAGCTGGGCGGCGGTGCTGGCCTGCCGGGTCCTGGTGGACGCGGTCAGCGTCACGCCCTGGCCTGCCGCGATTTCGTCGAGCCAGGCGCCGAGACCGTTGTCGGAGTGGTAGTGCACCACCGGTTGCGCGGCGATGTCGGCGAAAGTGACCGTCGCCGTGGGCTTTCCGGCAGCCTGCGGCGATACCGCGACGATCTCCTCGCTTCCGATCACCACGAGGCGGCCCTCCCAGCGGGACGGCCGCGGGCCGAGGGCGAGGTCGGCCGTCCCGGCGGACACCATCTCGGCCATGGCGTCCGCGCTGGACAACTCGGCCAGCACGAGGTGTACCTCGGGACGGCGGCGATGCCAGGCACGCAGCACAGGCGCGAGCAGGCTCGCGGACATGCTGTCCGCGCAGGCGATCCGCAGCTGTCCTCGCGCGCCCGCGGCGACGGCGCGCCCTGCCGTGACCACACGTTCGGCGGCGGCCACGGCGGCGCGCGCGTCCGCGGCGATCGCGCGGCCCGCCGCGGTGGCCCGCATACCGCGCGGCAGCCGCTCCAGCACCGGCGTGCCGAGCTCGCGTTCCAGCGCGGCGATCTGATGCGACAGCGCGGGCTGCGACAGATGCAGCCGGGCGGCGGCTTCGGTCACCGATCCGGAGTCCAGCACGGCGACCAGGCACTCCAGCGCGCGCAGAGTAGGCATTCGAGAATTTTATGGCAAAGCCAGAAAATATCGATCTCACGACGGGATGGCCGATGGTCTCCCTGCTTGTTCCTTCTCGGTGGGGGCGACACCTACCGAGGAGGCAACTCATGACAGGCACGATGCATGGCAAGAAACTCGTCATCGTCGGCGGTGCGTCGGGCATCGCGCGACAGATCGCGCGAGACGGCGCCGCCGAGGGTGCGGACGTGGTGCTCGCGGGCCGGGACGAGAACGCCGTCGCCGCCGCACGGCGGCAGGTGGCGGGCGAGACACGTGGTCGCGCGACGATCCATGCCCTGCGCATCGATCTCGGCGACGAGGACTCCGTCGTCCGGGCGGCCGAGGAGATCGGTGAACTGGACTATCTGGTGTCGGTGGCGGCGGCGCACGCGAACGGTCCCGTGGCCGAGTTGGACCGCGCGGCGGTCGTGCGGGCCTTCGACGCGAAGGTGATCGGTCCGATCCTGCTCGGCAAGCACTTCGCCGCCCGGATCAGGCCGGGCGGTGCGCTGCTGCTGTTCTCCGAGGTCGCCGCATGGCGGCCCGCGCCGGGCCGGACGGTGATGGCCGCGACCAACGGCGCGGTGCGTTTTCTCGCCGAGGCGCTGGCGGTCGAGCTGGCGCCGGTCCGGGTGAACGCGCTGTCGCCGGGCATCGTCGACTCGGGCGCCTGGGACGGTCTGGGCGAGCGGAAAGAGCATTTCTTCGAGGAGGTGGCGGCTCGCAATCCGGCGCGCCGGGTCGGAAGCACCGCCGACATCTCCGCCGCGGCGCTGTCGGCACTGACCAATCCGTTCATGACCGGGACGACCCTGCACGTCGATGGCGGCGGCCGCCTGGCGTGAGCGCGGGCCGTCAATCGCTCCGGCGTGGTTGCCCACCGAGTTCGGCGCGCCGACGCGCCAGGAAACTGCGCTCGGCGGCATTCTCGGTGCGGGCGATGGCGGCGTCGTAGGCGGCGGCGGCCTCCTCGGTGCGGCCGAGCCGGGTCAACAGGTCGGCGCGGATGGCATGGAACAGGTGGTACCCCGCCAGGGGCAGGGCGTCCACCTGTGCCAAGGCCGTTGCCGGACCGTCTATTTCGGCGACCGCCACCGCGCGATTGAGCGTGACGATCGGACTCGGCGTGAGTGCGGCGAGCTGGTCGTAGAGCCGCAGGATCTGGGTCCAGTCGGTGGCCGCGGCGGCGGGGGCGTCGGCATGCACCGCGTTGATCGCCGCCTGCAGCTGGTACTGCCCCGGCCGGTTGCGGCGCAGGCACTGCCGGACGAGCGCGTGTCCTTCGTCGACGAGGTCGCGGTCCCACCGGCTGCGATCCTGCTCCGCGAGGGGGACGAGAGAGCCGTCGGCACCCGTGCGGGCGGCCCGGCGGGACTCGCTCAGCAGCATCAGCGCGAGCAGTCCGGTCACCTCGGGCTCGTCCGGCATCAGCTCTGCCAGCAAGCGCCCGAGGCGGATGGCCTCGGCGCAGAGGTCGGCCCGGACCAGCCGCGCGCCGGAGGAGGCGGTGTGCCCCTCGGTGAAGATCAGATACACGACGGCGAGTACCGCGCGCAGCCGGGCGGGCAACTCGGCGTCCGCGGGCACCCGGTAGGGAATGCGGGCATCCCGGATCTTGCCTTTGGCGCGCACCAAGCGTTGCGCCATGGTCGCTTCCGAGACCAGGAAGGCGCGGGCGATCTCGGCGGTGCCCAACCCGCCGAGCAGCCGCAGGGTCAGTGCCACCCGCGCCTGCTGCGCGAGGGCGGGGTGGCAGCAGGTGAAGATCAACCGGAGGCGGTCGTCGCGCACGGCGCTCATGGGCTCCAACGGTTCGTCCTCGGCATGCAGGAGTGCGGCCTGCGCGTGCCGGTCCGCCCGGGAGGCGTCGCGGCGCAGGCGGTCGATCGCTCGGTTGCGGGCGGTGGTGATGATCCAGCCGGGCGGGCTCGGCGGGACACCGTCGGCGGGCCAGCGCTGGACGGCGGCGGCGAACGCGTCCTGCACCGCGTCCTCGGCGACGCCGATGTCTCCGAACACGCGGATCAGGCTCGCCACCGCACGGCCGTAGTGCTCGGCGAACACCGCTTCGATCACCGAGCCGGTCACGGCCTCGCTCATCTATTCGTCTCGGATCGGACGGACTTCGATGGGCAGAGTGACGACGGCGGCGAGCCTGCGGCCCCACTCCAGGGCCTCGTCGAGATCGGCGGCGCGGATGACGGTGAACCCGCCGATGTGCTCCTTGCCCTCGACATACGGGCCGTCAGTGATCAGCATGTCGTCGCCCTTGGCGCGCAGCACGGTGGCGGTGCTCGGGGCGTGCAGGCCCGCCGCGAACACCCAGGCTCCCGCCGCCCGCATCTCGTCGTTCAGCGCCGCGAGATCGCGCATGATCTGGTCCAGGTTGTCCGGCACGCCTTCGTCGGGCTGGTAGATGCCGAGCAGATAGTTCTTCATTCCGTCGTCCTCCCGCACGCACGCCGGTAGGTGGTGATGACGACACCGGTGCCGGTCACCACGGTGTCGACCGACCGCAGACCGACCGGCCCCACGCCGTCGAACAGGCGGCGACCGGTGCCGAGCACCAGCGGGTGGGTCAGCAATAGGTACTCGTCCACGAGATCGTGACGCATCAGAGAGCGCAACAGGTCACCGCTGCCGAGTACCACCAGGTTCCGGTCCGGCTGCCGCCGCTGTATTCCGGGCACCGCCGTCGCCGCGTCGCCGCCGAGCCAGGTCGAATTCTGCCAGGCCAGCGGCCCGCTTCCGGTACGCGAGGCGACGATCTTCTCGGTTTTGTCCAGCGCATCGGCCATCGGATCGCCGACCTGGCGGGGCCAGTATCCCGCGAAATCCTCGTAGGTGCGCCTGCCGAGCAGCAGCGCGCCGCGGTTGGCCGCCATGTGCCTGCCCATGACCTCCGCCTGCACCGGGTCGTCGTGCCGGTGTGCCCAGCCGCCGTGGGCGAATCCGTCCCTGTCGTCCTCATCCGCCCGGCCGGGCGCCTGCATGACGCCGTCCAAGCTCAGATGCTCCACCGCGATGATCTTGCTCATCTCCGCTCCTTCCGCGACCGGCGCGGCGCCGGTCTCACCCAGTACACGAACGGACGACCGGCGTATCGACAGCGAGCGCGGAATACTTTTCCACCCAATTTCTCCCGGCACCGCGGCATCGGGCGGATTCACCGGTCAGGAGCCGGCGGGCAGGAGGCGTTGGATGTCGGAATAGCTGACGATGCCCGGCGTGACGGGAGCGTCGTGCCGCACGGCGCGGGCCACGTCCACCGCGGCCGACAGCGCGGCGCGGTAGAGCAGCGATCCGGTGCTGATCCGGCGGACACCCAGGTCTGCCAGCGTCGCGATGCCCGGGCCGGTGGCCGAATAGAGGACGTTGACCGGCAGCTCGGTCGCCGCCACGATCCGCTCGATGCGGGCCGGGTCGGCCACGCCGGGCACGAACACGCCGTCGGCTCCGGCCGCGGCGTAGCGCCGCGCTCGCTCGTGTGTGGAGCCGTGGTCGAGGCCGAGCCAGTAGGTGTCGACGCGGGCATTGACGAACAGCTGCGGTGTGCGGTCCTTGATCGCGCCGATCAGCGCGGCTTGGTGCCGTGGGTCGGCCAGAGCGGAACCCGCGCGGCCGTCCTCGAGGTTGATACCCGCGATCCCGCAGGCGGCGAGTTGTCCGGCGAAATCGGCGACCGCTTCGGGCCGCTCGTCGAATCCGCCCTCGATGTCGACGGTGATCGGGATGGGCAGCCGGCCCAGGCGCCGGGCGGCGTCGAGGGTCTCCGCCTTCGTGACGCCCGCACCGTCGGCGAGCCCCGCCGCGGCGGCCACGCCCAGGCTGGTGGTGCCGATCGCCGGGAATCCCTCGGTCGCCAGCAACGCCGCCGAGGCGAAATCCCAGGCGTTCGGCAGCACGAGGGGCAGGTCGCGGTGGTGCAGGGCGCGGAAGGTCTCGAACTTTGTCGGCGCGGGCGCCGCCGGAGAAGACGAAGTCATGCCGCGACCGTAGCCACGGGACGTTTCGGCGCCCGCCGAAACGACGACGCGCAATGATGAGGTGATGTCCGATCGAGGAGCCGAACTGGCGGGCCTGGCCGCCCTGCTCGCCGACCGCACCCGCGCCGACATCTGCCTCGCGCTGCTGGACGGACGGGCCTGGACCGCGGGCGAACTCGCGCGCCATACCGGTGTCGCGCCGTCCACCGCGACGCAACACCTGGACCGGCTGCGTGACGGCGGGCTGGTGATCGAGCATCGGCAGGGCAGACACCGCTACCTGCGGCTGGCCGGGCCGCGGGTCGCGGACCTGCTCGAGGCCATGGTCGCCCATCTCGGCCCGCCCGCAGCCCCGGCGACCGGGCTGCGCACCGCGACCGCCGCCGCCGCGCTGGCCCGTGGCCGCACCTGTTACGACCATCTCGCAGGCCGGTTGGGTGTGGCGGTCACCGACGCCATGACCGCGCAGGGCCTGTTGCGCGGCGACAGCGGGTTCGGGCTGACGGAGTCCGGTTCGGCGTGGCTCACCGGGCCGATGGGCGTCGACCCCGCCGCGCTGCGCGCTACGCGACGGCCGATCGTCCGGCCGTGTCTGGACTGGACCGAGCGCCGCGTTCATCTGGGCGGCGCGGCGGGCGCGCAACTCTGCCGCCGCATGATCGAGCTGGCGTGGATCAAGCGGATCGGTAGCGGACGCGCCGTGCGCGTGACGGCGCGGGGCGAGGCCGGGCTGGCGGAGACGCTGGGCATCGCCCCCGAACTACTGCGCTGACCTGCGGCGGATCGAGGCGCCGTAGCTCGCGTGGCCGATGCAGCGGGCGCGCCGTTTCGCGTGACGACGCGGCGGGTATCTGGTGGTCGTGAACCGCTCCCGGCGACCAGGCTGTGAATGAGCTTGCATAGTCATGCATAATCATCACATGGTTGATTCCTCGGGCGGACCCGCCGTGCGGGTCGCGGTAGCCGGTGCCAGCGGGTACGCGGGCGGCGAAGTGTTGCGTCTGCTGCTGGGGCATCCGGCCTACCGAACCGGGCGCCTCGTCATCGGGGCGCTGACCGCGGGCTCCAACGCGGGCACCCCGCTGGGGGAGCTGCAGCCGCATCTGCTGCCACTGGCCGATCGGGTGCTCGCGCCGACCACGGCCGCCGAGCTGGCCGGGCACGACGTGGTCTTCCTCGGCCTGCCGCACGGCCAGTCCGCGGCCATCGCCGCCGAGTTGCCCGAGTCCACCGTGATCATCGACTGTGGCGCCGACTTCCGGCTCACCGACCCCGAGGCCTGGGAGAAATACTACGGCAGCCCACATGCGGGCAGCTGGCCCTACGGGTTGCCCGAGCTGCCCGGCGGCCGGGAGAAGCTGCGGGGCGCGACGCGGATCGCGGTCCCCGGCTGCTATCCGACCGTAGCCAGTCTCGCGCTGGCTCCCGCCGTCGCCGCGGGCATCGTGGAGCCCACCGTGCACGTGGTCGCGGTGAGCGGCACTTCCGGAGCGGGCCGCAAGCTGGACATCGGGCTGTTGGGGTCGGAGGTGATGGGTTCGGCGCGGGCCTATGGGATCGCGGGCGCGCACCGGCACACCCCGGAGATCGCGCAGAACCTCACGGCGGCCGGCGGCGCCGACGTCACGGTGTCCTTCACGCCGGTACTCGCGCCGATGCCGCGCGGCATCCTGGCCACTTGCACCGCACCGATTCGCGTCGACGCGGCGCAGGCGCGCGCGGTCTACGAAAAAGCCTATGCCGACGAGCCTTTCGTGCACCTGCTGCCGGAGGGAGTGCTGCCGCAGACCGGGTCGGTGCTCGGCTCCAACGCCGTCACCCTGCAAGTGGCCGTGGACGCCGACGCGGGCGTGCTCGTGGTGATCGGCGCGATCGACAACTTGACCAAGGGCACCGCGGGAGCCGCGGTGCAATCGATGAACCTGGCCCTCGGCTTCGAGGAGACCGAAGGACTTTCCACCGTAGGAGTGGCACCGTGACATCGACCGACACCGCCAGCGGCAAGCTGGTCCGCACCCAGGGCGTGACCGCACCGCTCGGCTTCCGCGCGGCGGGCATCGCCGCGGGCATCAAGGTCAGCGGCAAGCCGGACCTGGCGCTGGTGTTCAACGAGGGGCCGGAGTACCCGGCCGCGGGCGTGTTCACCCGCAACAAGGTGAAGGCCGCTCCGGTGCTGTGGTCGCAGCAGGTGCTGACCGGCAAGCGGCTGCGCGCGGTGATCCTGAACTCCGGCGGCGCCAACGCCTGCACCGGCCCGGGCGGCTTCCAGGACACGCACAAGACCGCCGAGGAACTCGCCGCCGCGCTGAGCAACTGGGGCACCGAGACCGGAGCGGGGGAGATCGCGGTCTGCTCCACCGGGCTCATCGGCGACCGGCTTCCGATGGACAAACTGATCCCCGCCGTCACCGAGATCGTGCACGAGATGGGCGGCGGCCTGTCCGGCGGCGCGGATGCCGCGTGGGCCATCATGACCACCGACACGGTGCCCAAGGAGGCGGCGTTCCACCACCGTGACAAGTGGAACGTCGGCGGCATGGCGAAGGGCGCGGGCATGCTGGCCCCGTCGCTGGCGACCATGCTGGTGGTGCTCACCACCGACGCGGCGGTGACCGCCGATCAGCTCGACCGCGCGCTGCGCAACGCCACCGCGCGCACCTTCGACCGGCTCGACGTGGACGGCTCCTGCTCCACCAACGACACCGTGCTGCTGCTGGCCAACGGCGCCAGCGAGGTCAGCCCGAGCCAGGAGGAACTGGACGCTGCCGTGCTCGCGGTCTGCGACGATCTGGCCGCCCAGCTGATGGCCGACGCCGAGGGCGTCACCAAGCGGGTGCTGGTCACCGTCGCGGGCGCGGTCAGCGAGGAGGAGGCCGTGGCCGCGGCGCGCACCGTCGCCCGCGACAGCCTGGTCAAGACGGCGCTGTTCGGATCCGACCCGAACTGGGGGCGGGTGCTCGCGGCGGTCGGCATGGCGCCGGTGACGTTGGACCCGAACCGGATCTCGGTGTCGTTCAACGGCAAACCGGTGTGCATCGATGGCGTCGGCGCGCCCGGCGCACGCGAGGTCGATCTGTCCGGCGCCGACATCGAGGTGCTGATCGACCTGAACGTCGGCTCCGCGCGTGCGACCATCCGCACCACCGACCTCTCGCACGGTTACGTCGAAGAGAACTCGGCCTACAGCTCATGACCAGCCATGTGTTGCACACGCTTTCGGCGTTGGACAAGGCGCACGTCCTGGCCGACGCCCTGCCGTGGTTGCAGAAGTTCCGGGACAAGATCGTCGTCGTGAAGTACGGCGGCAACGCCATGATCGACGACGACCTCAAGCGGGCTTTCGCCGCCGACATGGCGTTCCTGCGCACGGTCGGCGTGCACCCGGTGGTGGTGCACGGTGGCGGCCCGCAGATCAGCGCGATGCTGAAAAAGCTCGGGCTGCAAGGCGAATTCCGCGGCGGCTTCCGGGTGACCACCCCCGAGGTGATGGACGTGGTGCGGATGGTGCTGTTCGGTCAGGTCGGCCGCGAGCTGGTCGGCCTGATCAACTCGCACGGCCCGTACGCGGTGGGCATCTCCGGTGAGGACGCCGGGCTGTTCACCGCGACCCGTCGCACGGTCGATGTCGACGGCGAGCCCACCGACATCGGGCTGGTCGGCGACGTCACCGAGGTGAACCCGGATGCCGTGCTGGATCTGATCGGGGCGGGCCGAATTCCCGTGGTGTCGACCATCGCCCCGGACGCCGACGGCGTGGTGCACAACATCAACGCCGACACCGCCGCCGCGGCGCTCGCCGAGGGCATCGGCGCCGAGAAACTGGTGATGCTCACCGACGTCGAAGGCCTGTACACGAACTGGCCGGACCGGTCGTCGCTCACCTCCAGCATCGATTCGAAAGCATTGGCCGAGTTGCTCCCACGCCTCGATGCGGGCATGGTGCCCAAGATGGAAGCCTGCCTGCGCGCCGTGACGGCCGGGGTGCCGACCGCGCATGTCATCGACGGCCGGGTCGCGCACGCCGTGCTGCTGGAACTGTTCACCGGAGAAGGAATCGGAACGATGGTGACGCCCGCCCCGCTCATCCCGAACGGGTCCGGCGCGCCGAACGGAACGAAACAATGAGCACAGCTGAACTGCAGCAGCGGTGGTCCGCCGCGCTGATGAACAACTACGGCACACCGAAGGTCGCGCTGGTCCGCGGCGCGGGAGCCGTGGTCTACGACGCGGACGGCAAGCGCTACGTCGATTTCCTCGGCGGCATCGCGGTCAACAGCCTCGGGCACGCGCATCCGGCGATCCTGGAGGCGGTCACCCAGCAGCTCGGCACGCTCGGGCACGTGTCGAATCTGTATGCCAGCGAGCCGGTCGTCGAGCTGGCCGAGCGGCTGCTCGCGCACTTCGGCGACGGCGAAGGCCGGGCGTTCTTCTGCAACTCCGGCACCGAGGCCGTCGAAGCGGCGTTCAAGATCGCGCGGCTGACCGGGCGGCCCAAGCTCGTCGCCTGCGAGGAGGCCTTCCACGGCCGCACCATGGGCGCGCTCGCCCTCACCGGGCAGCCGTCCAAGCGCACCCCGTTCGAACCGATGCCGCCCGGCGTCGTGCACGTGCCCTACGGCGACGCTGCGGCGCTGGAGGCCGCGGTCGACGAGGACACCGCCGCGGTGTTCCTCGAGCCGATGATGGGGGAGAGCGGCGTGGTGGTACCGCCGTTCGACTACCTGGCCAAGGCGCGGGAGATCACCGCGCGCAAGGGTGCGCTGCTGGTGCTGGACGAGGTGCAGACCGGCATCGGCCGGACCGGGAAGTTCTACGCCCACCAGGCCGTCGGCATCGTCCCGGACGTGATCACCCTGGCCAAGGGCCTCGGCGGCGGACTGCCGATCGGCGCGGTGCTGGCCACCGGGCGGGCGGCCGATCTGCTCACCCCCGGCATGCACGGCACCACCTTCGGCGGCAATCCGGTGTGCGCCGCGGCGGCGCTCGCGGTGCTGCGCACGATCGATGAGACCGACCTGCTCTCGCACGTCGAGTCGGTCGGCAAGCGGCTCAGCGACGGCATCGAACTGCTCGAGCATCCGCTCATCGATCAGGTACGCGGTGCGGGCCTGCTGCTGGGCATCGTGCTCACCGATCAGGTGTCCGCACAGGTCGAAGCGCGGGCGCGGGAGGCGGGCTACCTGGTCAACCCGGCCAAGCCCGACGTGATCCGGCTGGCGCCGCCGCTGGTGCTCACCGAGACCCAGGCCGACAATTTCGTCGCCGACCTGCCGGGGATCCTCGACGCCGCGCTCGCGGACGCGAAAGGGGCTGCGACGCAATGACTTCCGTGCGGCATTTCCTGCGTGACGACGATGTCAGCCCGGCCGAGCAGGCCGAGATCCTCGCCCTCGCGGCCGAACTCAAGAAATCGCCGTTCGCGCGGCGCCCGCTGGAGGGTCCGCGCGGCGTCGGCGTGATCTTCGAGAAGAACTCCACCCGCACCCGGTTCTCCTTCGAGATGGGCATCGCCCAGCTCGGCGGGCACGCGGTGGTCGTCGACGGTCGCGACACCCAGCTGGGCCGGGAGGAGACCCTCGGCGACACCGGCCGGGTGCTGTCCCGGTACGTGGACGCCATCGTGTGGCGCACCTTCGAGCAGTCCCGGCTGGACGAGATGGCCGCCACCGCGACCGTGCCGGTGGTCAACGCGCTGTCCAACGAGTTCCATCCCTGCCAGGTGCTCGCGGACCTGCAAACGCTCGCCGAGCACAAGGGCGACCTGACCGGTCGCGAACTGGCCTACTTCGGCGACGGCGCCAACAACATGGCGCACTCGCTGCTGCTCGGCGGCGCCACGGCGGGTCTGAACGTGACCATCGCCGCGCCCGCCGGGTTCGAGCCGCAGCCGTGGGTGGTGGAGGCCGCGCGCAAGCGTGCCGCCGAGACCGGCGCCACCATCACGGTGACCGGCGACCCGGTCGCCGCGGCGTGGGGCGCCGACGCGCTGGTCACCGACACCTGGACGTCCATGGGGCAGGAGAACGACGGCCTGGACCGGGTGGGTCCGTTCCGTCCGTTCCAGCTCAACGCCGAACTGCTCGCGCACGCCAAGCCGGACGTGGTCGTGCTGCACTGCCTGCCCGCGCACCGTGGCGAAGAGGTGACCGACGAGGTGCTCGACGGGCCGCACAGCGTGGTGTGGGACGAGGCGGAGAACCGCCTGCACGCGCAGAAGGCGCTGCTGGTCTGGCTGCTGGAGCGACGATACGGGGGCTCGGCGTGAGCGGTCCGGCCAGGAGGCGGCAGCGGAGTGTGTCCGGCTCCGCTCGTGCTGGAAGGGCGCAGCGTGAGCGAGGGCGTATTACCGGCGTGGCCATGCTCGTCGGGCCCAGCGGGGCCGCCTGGAGCGAACCGGACCCCGGCGAGATGCAGCCGGTGAGGGAGTGTCAGCCAGGGCGCAGCGCTCAGCCGCGTACGCCGATCCTGCGCCCTAGCGAGGCGCGGTCGTGAGCGTTTCGCAGTCGGAATCGGGACGAAGCGGCCCGGCCATCGCGCGCACCCGCGCCGGGCGGCAGTCGCGCATCATCGAACTGCTGTCGGCGCACGCGGTACGCAGCCAGACCGAACTGGCGGCGCTCCTGGCGGCCGAGGGCATCGAGACCACCCAGGCGACGCTGTCGCGGGACCTCGACGAACTCGGTGCGGTGAAACTGCGCGCGGCAGACGGCGGCGCGGGCGTCTACGTGGTGCCAGAGGACGGCAGCCCCGTCCGCGGTGTCACCGGCGGCACCGACCGGCTGTCCAAACTGCTCGGCGACTTGCTGGTCTCCACCGACGCCAGTGGCAACATCGCGGTCCTGCGCACCCCGCCGGGCGCGGCCCACTACCTGGCCAGTGCCCTGGACCGCGCGGCCCTGCCGTACATCGTCGGCACCATCGCGGGCGACGACACCATCGCCGTCATCGCGCGCGAACCCCTGACCGGTGCGGAAGTAGCCGCGAAGATCGAACACCTAGCCTGATCCGTCCCCGACTCCGTGCCTGATTCGTCGAACCGCCAACGACCTTCTCTCGAACTGCGTGAGTAGATCCATTGGTCCTCCCTCCCGAGGTGGTGGTACGTCGGCAGGGCTTCCGGCAGCTGCTCGACGACTCCTGCACACATGAGCTGAGGAATTCGCTGGTCAGGGGCACATTTCTTTGGTCGTCGCACCGGGTCGCCGTGGACCGAGACGTAAGATACGGAAGTGTCAGGGTCAGCAACCCGTCAATGGGGGGCATGACGTGTCAGTCCGATGCCGACGAGCGGCCAACGGTCCTCCGCGGAACCCGACCAGCGGGGTCTGCGAAGGCGACGTGAGGTCGCCATCGGTAGCTGGGGGCAGCCGGGGGAAAGCATCATGACCTTCCCATTGGTGCGGCCGAGCAGCGGCCCGTCCGAGCAGAGATCGGCCCCTCGTGGCTGGAGTGTCGTGGACCCGCCGCAACGGCCGGTGTTGTTTGTCAACCCGAAGTCGGGCGATGGCGCGGCCGGCCGCGCGAGGGTTGCTGAACGAGCACGGGATCTCGGGATAAAGGTGATCGTTCTCGATCCCGGCCAGAGCCTCACCGAACGCGTCGAGGAGGCGGTGAGGCAGGGCGCGGACGCGCTGGGGATGGCTGGTGGCGACGGGTCCCTCGCGGTCGTGGCAGCGGCCGCCGCCGGGCAGGGGGTGCCGTTCATCTGCGTCCCAGCCGGGACACGTAACCACTTCGCGCTCGACCTGGGAGTGAACCGGCAGGACGTGGCGGGCGCGCTCGACGCGTTCACCGATGGGGTCGAGCGCCGGATCGACCTGGCAGAAGTGAACGGCCGCGCATTCGTGAACAACGTTTCGCTGGGGATCTACGGTGAGGCGGTCCGCCATCCGGCTTATCGCGACGCCAAGGTGCGCACTCTTATGGAAACGGCCGATCGGGTGGCCGGCCCCGGTGGAAGGACGCCGGCGCTGCACCTCGTCGACGACGTAGGCCGGCAGCACGCTCAGCTCGCCGTTGTGCTGGTTTCGAACAACCCCTACGCGTTGGGCCCTCCAGTCCTGGGCAGTCGCCCGTCGCTCGAGAGCGGCCTACTTGGCATCGTCGTTCTCGACGCACCGGATGCCGGGCGGCGTCCTCCAGGGCGCGCTTGGAGCGCACCGGACTTCGAGGTCTTCGCCCCCGCGCCCGTGCACGCGGGTATCGACGGCGAGCCAGTGGTGCTGGACGCGCCGCTCAGGTTCGTCATTCGCCCGGCAGCGCTCCGCGTGCGCATCTCGTCCCGGCATCCTGGCGCCTCGCCCTCCGCTCGCCTGCGACCCGCAAGGTCCCCGAGGAGCGCTTCACCGTCCGTCCGCAGGCAGGCGTCGGAGTAGTCGGCCGGGTACGACGCCTCTCCGCCTCGACGACCGATACCTGCGGCCGCGTACGCCCGCCACCATGGCCGACGTTCCGGCTCCGAGGAGCGAGCCGAGCACGACGTCACCGGGGTAGTGCACGCCGGTGTGCACCCTCGAATAGGCCACCCCGCCGGCGAGCAACCGGATCGGCACTGCCAGCGCCGGGTAGTGCCGACCCACCGTGTAGGCGAACGCAAAAGCGGAGGCGGCGTGACCGGACGGGAAAGACGCGGACTCCGGCATGGGAACGAGACGTGCTTCGAACGGGTCCGGGTCGGGTCGCTCCGGACGCCGCCGATGGGCAAGAGGCTTGATGCCGAGATTCACGGTCGCGGACGTCGCACCGATCGCGAGCACACTCTCCAGCGCCACCTGGCGTCCACGTCCACCTCCGAGGGCGGCGATCACCGCAGCGATGCCGAGCCACAGACGTGAGTAGTTGGCCG
The DNA here is from genome assembly GCF_053603155.1 of Nocardia sp. NPDC004260. NCBI lineage: Bacteria > Bacillati > Actinomycetota > Actinomycetes > Mycobacteriales > Nocardiaceae > Nocardia > Nocardia sp. NPDC004260. The sequence continues at coordinate 72,363 of NZ_JBSGEZ010000013.1, forward strand.
CCTTCGAAAGTCGGCGAAAGGCATCGTCCAACTGAGGCGTGGGAGTCACCGCCACGGCTCGGTACGCCGCTCGGTCGACCGCTCCCAGCTCGCGCAACGCTTCCGCCCACGGGGACCTCGCACCCCGCTGGTCCTCGACCTTCCTTGCGATGGTGTCCCCGACCGTCTGCTGCTTGTCGATCCGCTCCGGCATAAGGTGATCGTAGGTCGAGGGCTGCTACCGCCGATCGACCAGGGCGCGAGAGCCCGTACAGTTGCTGCTTTGATAACCGGCGGAAACAGTTAGCTTGGGGGCCGTTGAATTCGATCCGGTTGACAAGCGAGCCCACCTGCCGACTGCGCGGTCCTGTCGCCGATGGACCGGCCCCGAATCGGGTCGGCCCGTTCGGTCGATCGCACACGTCCTTGTATTACCCCGAGATGGTGGAGTGAACCGTACTCACTCGGCGAGTGCGCGCACCCTTTCGAAGAGATCGACGATTCGTGTGAGAGTGTCGAGATTCGTGAGCGCCTCTGGAATTCGGCGGAACAGCCGAGTCCACCTGCCGGTGGCCCGTTCGAGGTCGGGTTCGGATTCGCCGAGGGCTTCGATGACTTCATCGACATCGGCAGGTTCCGCGTACGGACCCTCGGTGTCGGTGAGTAGTGCTCGGAGCGCGATCAATTCGCTACGCAGCTGAGCGATTGTCGTCTGCAGAGCGTCCAGGTCGCCGCCGCCGTTCACCGTGACTCGTCCGTGTATGGCCCCGGAATTGCCGGAACCGCCGATGTTTCCCGCGACGACATTGCCGCCGCCGATATTCACGCCGTTATCGGGCATTCTCGAGTACTCCTAGTCGTTTCGCTCTTTGTCCTGGCGGTGGATCGGGCCGAAGTCATCCTGCGGCCGGTGTGCCGATGACATCGGCGGATCCAACGGTGCCGGAATTGCCGCTGCCACCTATGCTCCCCGCCACCACCGTGCACCCGTCCATGACCGTCGCATTGTTGATCTGGGTGACCATCGCGGTGAAGGTCCCGGTGGCGATGCCCTTCGATGCGAGAAACCGCTGGATCGCGTCCAGCACGCGGCGCTCGAGAATCTTCAGGTACTGGTCGGCATCTGCCTCCTGGAAAAAATGCGGGAACGCGATGCCCGCGCCGATCTCGCGTACGGTCGCCGCCGCACCGAAGGCATGGGCAGCCTGGGCGGGCGTCCTCGTCAGCCCGTGGCCGTAGCCGAGTACGTCGCGAACCCAGGTCGTAACATCGGCGACGCGGGAAGGCACCGTCGTCGGCAGCAGCGCCATCTCACCGAGGGCCCGCCACAGGGACCGGGCCATCGTCGCGCCGGGCGGCGTGTCGACTGTTCGGTAGGCTGCGGCGACCGGCGGCAGGACGAATCCGTTCCACTCCAAGTAGAGAGTGCGCCGCTCGTACCCGACGTGCAGGTAGCCCGCGACCGCAAGCTGTCGTTCCCAAGCTTCGACCCGGAAACAGCGGTACAGGCGCAGCCATTCCGGTGAACGATTCAGCAACCCGTGCCAGTATGTGTCGGCCAGTAGTGGATTGCGGCCCGCCGTCAGTTCGTCGGCGAAGAACGTGGCGTCGGCGTAGTGCCGAAGGTGTCCCGCGGACACGAAAGCCGTGTCGGTGATGGTCAATCCGGCGAAGCGACCGCCCGGCGTGATATCGGGCGACTTCCGGATGGCGTCGACGTCCTCGGCTACGAAGTTCTGCAGATCCGCGGCGGTGAACTCGCCGATTTCCGCATCCGGCTTCGCCGCGGGATCGTCGGAGTGCAACTCGATCGCCTGTGACCAGGACCGGACTCTGGCGCCCGCGCCGACAAACGGCCGATTGCCCCGGTATACGACCACATTGCGCGGCATCGGGTGGGTGGCGCGTCGTTCCTCTTGGGCGATTCTCTCCAACCGACCGGCGAATTGTCGGCAAGCCCAACTGACGAACGGGCGTGGCGGCGTGTCCGGATGGAAAAAGCCGAATTGGAAGCACCGGTCGGCGAGCACCCAGGGTAGAAAGCGCTGCACGAACAGCACGCAGTACATCGCCACCGTCACGAGGAGCAGGGCGAAACCACTGGCGATGGCGACGAACGATGTCAGGCCGTCGGTGAAACTCAGGTCGGGGCTGTCGCTGAACCCTTTGCCGAATCCGTCGCCGCGCCGGGAGCGGCTCGTATGACTTTCGTCGGATCCGAACATGAGCAGCAGGGTCAGTGGAAAGCTCAGCGCGAGCACAAAGATCCACGACAGCGGTAGCCACAGCAGCGCGGTCGACCACCACGGCGGCGGTGTGCTACGCGCTGGCCGCCGTCCGGTGTCCGGACCATTCTGGCGCCGCATCACGCGAGCGACGATCCGGGCACTGACCCGCCATGCTAGCCCCGAGGCGAGCCAAATCACGATGAGTCCGCTTCCGAGGACGAGGAATGCCAGCAGCAGAACGAGCAGCAGGGCGTTCCCGATCCGCCGGGCGGTCTGTGCGGCGACGGCTTCTCTGAGGACGACATCGGCGCGAACGCCCGGTGACGGCACCACCACCCGGAACGGCTCGGTCAGGAACTCCTCGACGAGCGTGTCGGCGAGTTGTGGATGCAGGTGCGCCGCGGAGGCCAGGTAACGGGTGGCTTCGTCCTCCGGGACGATAACTGGCCCTGATCTCGGTGCCGCGCTGATCTGCTCCTGTACCACCTAATGCCCCCATTCGATGAAAGTCGTTCTCGCGCAGACACTATCAGCATCGGCGATGCGGTCGGCAGTGTTTTGCCCGGCCGTTGGATAACAAGGCCGGCAGTTTTCCAGGGCGGTCGCCGCGCGAGCATCGGGCCAGTACCGTTAGCGGGCCGTCAGCAAGCACACCGCCCACAGACCTGTGCGGCCTCCCCTTCGAGTTGCACTCGATGATGCCGATCGACCGATACGCGAAGCGAATCCTGATCGCAAATGGGTCGGCCAGGTTTCATGACGTGAGCGCCGTCGCGGACGGCTGCACCGGCAGGCGTCCTGATCCGCCTCAGCCGTGTGCCGCAGTGCTCTCGGCTGGGGCAGGCAGCGCAGTGGTCCGAATGTTCTTGACAACAGCGACGATTCGATCTACATCTTCTTCGGAGAAGATGTCCTCCGGCCCAGTCGGCGCCACCCCCTTGAACGGCTGTTCGTAGAGCGCGCCCACTTCGATCACGCCGTTCTTCCTGATGTACTCAGTGAGCAGGTTCAGGAAGTGGAGCTGGCTGGCGGTGAGATTGCGGCCGGTGTGGAATTCATCGAAGGCGGTCGCGGCCGCCGTGGCGTCGAGGCCGGTGAGCGAACGCAGGAACAAGCCGAGCCCGCCGTGGGTGGTGGCGGCGTGCTCGATATCCTCGGCGGTGCCGAACCCGTTGTCGAGAAAGATCTTTTCCAGTTCGCTGAGGTCGGCCGAGGTGATCTGCTTATTGCGCAGGAGCTTCTGCACAGCGAGCACGTCCTCGTGGCTGCGCAGGTAGGTGCGGACCTTCGATTCGAAGCGCGCCATGCCCTTGCCGCCGCCGGGTAGCACGGCTATCGCGACGTCGCTGACATCGCCGAGTTCATCCCGGAAATCGGTGTAGAGCGGATTCTGGGCGCCTTTCGGGGGGATCGCCTTGACCAATCCCCGCAGCCGTCGGCGCAGCGTTTCGAGCATGGGGAGAGTGACGTCCTCCCACCACGCGTCGCCGGCCACGTCTTCCAGGAACTCGTGTCGCTGTCGGATGGCGGTGATGCTGTTCAGGCCCGGGTCGAGCAAGGCATTAGCGATCTCCTGGACCTTCTCCCGCAACCCGTCGTAGTTAGCGTCGTCGGTGAGATACGCCAATTGCAGTCGCAGCGCGAGCAGATCGAACCTCTTGGCCGCCGGGCCGGGGTCGTCGTCGGTGAACTGGGTGGGCAGTCCGGCCAGCTTGCCGACCTCAACCCGGATCTCGGGAGTGACGATGTCCCAGCTCTCCCGCTCGGCGAACTTCTCGACGTACCGCAGCTCCTTGCGCACCTCGACGTTCTGGGTGTTCATGCTGGCCACCTCAACCCGCAGCCGTTCAGCGAGCTGCCACCGCACGTCGGGCAGGCTCTCCGGTTCGCCGTCCGGGATGTCGGTGGGCCGGTCATCCGGCGAATGGAGACGGTCGAGGTTGTGCAGCAGGTCGGCGCGGGCCTCGAACACTTTCTCGCTCATCGACGCCTGAGTGCGTCCTTCGGCGGTGGGCAGGTCCTGGTTGAAGTACTCGACGTTCTGGCACAGGTCGAACACCACGAACCGTTCCTTGTCCAGGTTCGGCGCGTACAGGTCCGGGCACAGCCGCGTGCCGCGACCGACCATCTGCCAATACTTGGTGCTGGTGCGCACGGCCTTCGCGAATACGAGGTTCGCAACTGCGGGCACATCGATGCCGGTGTCGAGCATGTCGACCGAGACCGCGATGTGCGGTGCCTTCTCCGGGTTCTCGAACTTGTCGATGAGGCTTTGGGCGTGGCTGACGCTGTGGGTAATCATCTCGATGAAATCGCCCGGCAGGTCGGGATAGAGCACGCGGAATCGTTGCACGATCAGTTCGGCATGCCGGTTGTTGCGGGCGAAGATGATCGTCTTGCCGATCCGTTCCCCATCGGCGACTCGGTCGCCTTGTTCCATGAGCACGAGCAGCATCTGGTCGATGGTGTCGTGGTTGAACAAGAACTGGTTCAACGCGTGCGCATCGACCGCTTCGGGAATGTCCTCGTCATCGCGCCACTCGAGGTCTTCCCAGTACGCCTTCTCTTCATCGGACAGTTCCGAGTAGCGGATGCCGGAGCGCAGGAACTTCAACGGCACCGATTTCGCCACCGGCGGGACCAGATAACCTTCGTCTACAGCCTGCTCCAGGTCGTAGACGTCGGTTGGCACCCCTTCTTCGAGGTGGAACAACCGGTAGGTGTTGCGGTCGATCTCGTTCTTCGGCGTCGCGGTCAATCCCACCAGCAGCGAATCGAAGTGCTCGAAGATCGCGCCGTACTTCTGGTACACCGACCGGTGCGCCTCATCGATGACCACGAGATCGAAGTAGCCCGGACCAAAGGGACGCTGTTGGCTGTCGTCGATCTCGTTGATGAGGTTCAGCATCGTCGGATACGTGGACACGTAGACGCGGGCGCTGCTGTCCTTCTCAATGAGCAGGTTCACCGTCGGCACGCTCGGCAGATGTGTCTTGAACGCGTTCGTCGCCTGCGACACCAGCGCCTGCCGGTCGGCCAGGAACAGCACCCGCTTCACCCAACCGGCCCGGATGAGCTGATCGACGAGCCCGATCACGGTGCGCGTCTTGCCCGTTCCGGTCGCCATCACCAGCAGGGCTTGCCGTTGCTTGTCCTTCTCGAACGCCTCTCCAATGCGCCGGATCGCCCGATGCTGGTAGTGCCGGTTCACGATGGCGTCGTTGATCGGCTCGGTGGCGAGGACCCTGCGCCCCGCCCGCCGACGGATGAGCGTGCGCAGCTGGTCTTTGGTGTAGAAGCCCTGGACCGGGCGCGGCGGATAGAAGGAGTCGTCCCAGACCTGCGTGTCGTAGCCGTTGGTGTAAAAGATGATCGGCCGTTGCCCGTGCTGCTCTTCCAGTGCATCGGCATACAGCGAGGCTTGATACTTGCCCGATTCCACACTCTTGGATGTGCGCTTGGCCTCCACCACGGCGAGCGGTTTGCCGTTGTCGTCCCACAGCACGTAATCGACTTTGCCTTTGCCGCTGTCGGTCGGCATACCGGTGACCGGGTATTCGCGGTCGTCGGGCCCGTCCAGCGCCCACCCCGCCTCCTGCAGTAGAAGATCAATCAGCTGGCTGCGGGTCTCCGCTTCCGAGTAGTCGTGCCGGTCCGGAACCGTGGCGTTGGCCGCCTTCGCCGCCTTCACCTCGGCCCGCAGCCGCTTGACCTCGTCGTCCAACTCCTTGCGCTGTCGCCGCTCCGCCGCCAGCTCCGCCTGCTGCGCGGCGAACTCGGCCGCCATCTGCTGAACCTCGGCGTACTTCTTCCGCTGCACCTCGGCAGGCACGGGCCGGGGAATCAGTGAGGTGTCGAACCGTTGTCCGTCGAAGGGCTTCCCCTCCTCGGTGCGCGCATACGTTCGCCCTAGCCAATAGAGCACATGGAACAGCTCGCCGACCGCACCCACCGCGTCCTGCGCTGGCACCTCACCAGCCCGATGAACGGCTATGTTCCCGCGCCGCCGCACCACGTCCATCTTCGTGACGATCACCGACCCCGCCACCTGCACCAGCGTCGGTTCCTTGATCTTGGCGCTCAAGTCATCCCGATACGGAATCCGCAACGTATCGTCGGCCTTGAACAGCCAGTTGACCGCCAGCTCCAGAGCCCGGCGGGCAAAGAAGCACGACACCCGCGGATCACCCACCGCGCTCCGCTCCGCCCGCCTGGCCTCGGCGTACAGCTCCGGCCACTCCGCCTGCAGGAAGTCGAAGTTGCTGTCGGTCACGAAAGGTCCTCCCCCTCAGAGATCTTTCAGGTCATCTTGCCAGAGTTCGCCGCGGAAGGCGCGGGATTGGATGGAGGCGAAGAGGCTGTCGAGGTGGGCAAGATGAAGCAGATGCGACTCAGCCTGCAGTTCAATGATTTTCATCCGGCAGCCGAATCTAGTCTGCTCCGAAATAGGTGCCACCGGAATCTGTATGGACTCAAGTGCGGTTTGGTTGATCTTAAACGTGCCATTAGTTGTGCGTGCCTTAGATTCGATCTGTCGGCGGATTGCTGACTGTTTCCAAACGTGCTCAAGATAGTATTTATTGATGGAATCTAAATCCATTCTCGAAGCAATGATGGTGTCCGGAAACGCTGTATCCCGCATATTGTAACCGGGAAAGGATCCTCGGCCGACGAGGGAGATATTACCGTTGCCGCGGCATACGAGAAAATCATCGTCGCAAACAGATTGACGCTCTGGTGGAGTGCCTATGAAGGTGGATACCTTTACGGCGTCTGGATCAAATCTTTTCCCTGTAACGGCGGACAACGTCAGAACTCTGGCTAACACTTTGCCATTTTTCGAAGGTGAGATGCCGTTTCGGGCGGGTTCTCTAACTAGGTCTTTGAATTGTCGGATCGGGAACCGGTTTGAGTTCGACTCGGTATCGCCGAACATGTCGAGGAAAATGGATTCGGCGAGGTCGTCGAGTAGGGCGATGGACTTGCGCCGCTTCTCCCGCAGTGCATCCACCCGATCCAGCACCTCCGCAACCTGCCGCTGCTCGGATAGATGAAGCAGTGGGATTGTGGTCCCAAGTAAGGCTTCTCTACCCAGGGTCGCTTGATTCACCCATTGTCGACACATCGCTTTATATGTGCCGCGTTGGAATTCTGAATTCAGCCAGCGTGCTAAATAGCTTGGATCGAGTTTTGAAGTGTCAGCCCGAAGGCGAAGGAAGTGATTGCTGAATACTGTGGGCTCGCTCAGGTTGCTGACTCTGACGGTCTTCCCCACGAGATCAGGGCTGTTGGTTGCATTGAACAGCACATCTCCTTCTCGCAGGAGAGCTCCAGGAATACCTTTATGGTCCGGGGGGACGAGTCTTTTCTTAGTCGTGTCGAGTCGACCGTCTCGGGTGACGTTGTTCATGCGAATCTGAAACACACCGTCGGGTTGTTCTTCACCGCATGCGAAACCGGGCTTTGCCTCTTTAACTACCTCGGCTAAATGCACCTTTCGTGGTTGACTCATGCGAGCATCCCCTTGAGGTCCGACATTCCTTGCTGAATATCTGCCTCGACGGACTCCAACTCTTCGATGATCTCCAGCGGTGGCCGATGCTCCACTTCCTGGTGAACTATCTCTTTGTATCGGTTCAGGCTCAGGTCATAATCCTGAGCCGCGATCTCGGCCTTTGGCACACAGAAGCTCTGCTCAGTCCGGGTTCGGTCGCGTTCGCTAGTGGTTCTCCGCGACCAGCGGGCGAGCACATCGGGGAGGTTGTTTTTGGCGTACTCGTTGGCGTTGAGAGTTGCTTTGACCCCCAATTTTTCGTCGCCTAGCAGTGGGGTGCGTTTGTCGTCAAGGCTGAACCCGTCGGAGGTAACGTCGTAGAACCACACGTGATCAGTCTCGTCGTCCTTGGTGAAAAACAGGATAGCCGTGGACACCCCAGCGTACGGCTTGAACACCCCGGAAGGCAGTTTGACCACGGCGTCCAGGCCGTGCTCTTCCACAAGAAGCTTGCGCAAGTCCTTGTGCGCTTTGGTCGATCCGAACAGCACCCCATCGGGCACGATCACCGCCGCCCGCCCGCCCGCCTTGAGCAGGCGCAGAAACAAGGTGAGAAACAGCAGCTCAGTCTTTTTCGTCTTGACCACTTGGAGAAGATCTTTGGCAGTGGTCTCGTAGTCAAGGCTGCCAGCGAAGGGCGGATTGGCGAGGATAATCGTATAGCGACCTGCTTCTCCGGCAACGGACTCGGCGAGAGAGTCGCGATAGCGAATATCAGGGTGCTCGATTTGGTGCATGAGCATGTTCATGCTGGCGATGCGCAGCATGGTGGAGTCGAAGTCGAAACCGTGGAACATGCTGCGGTGGAAATGATCCTGCTGCGCGGACTCGAGCAGTGCTTCGCGGTGGGTGTTCCGGATATATTCGGCTGCGCCGACGAGGAAGCCTGCGGTGCCGCACGCCGGGTCGCAGATCTCGTCGTTCGGACCAGGTGCCATCATCGCGACCATCAGGTCGATGATGTGGCGCGGGGTACGGAACTGTCCGTTGTGGCCCGCGGTGGCGATCTTGGACAGCATGTACTCGTACAGGTCGCCCTTGACATCGCCGCCCTCGCTCAGCGGCAGTTCATCGAGCATGTCGACGGCCTTGGTGAGCAGGCTCGCCGTCGGGATGGTGAACCGGGCATCCTTCATGTGCTCGCCGTAGGTCGACTCTTCCCCGCCGAGCAACCGCAACCAGGGAAACACGTCGTCGCGGACAGTCCGCAGCAGCTGATCCGGCCCGAGCTCGCGGAACTTCGACCAGCGCAGCGGCTCGGTGTCGGCATCGTAGATCGGATTCTCGATCGGCCGCCCGCTGCGGTTGGCCTTGCGCTCCTTGGCGATCTGTAGGTCATCGAGACGCTTGAGGAACATCAGGTATGTGATCTGCTCGATCACCTCCAGCGGATTCGAGATGCCACCCGACCAAAACGCGTTCCACAGCTGGTCGATCTTGCTCCGCAGTTCCCCTGTGATCATGGGATGAGGTTATATCGGAGGGCGCCGACAGGTTGCAGAGACCGAGGGTTCCGTCGCGCAGCGTGCGGCGGTCTGCTCGGGAGCAGCCACGCATGACCACCGAGCCACAGGCACGGCGAAAGATCGATGAGGCGAGCGGTCTGACCCTGGGCTTGCTCGGAGATCTCCGCCAACTGCGACTGGTCTACACCGCTTCTGCCCGCTTCGCCAGAAACTCGCGTACCTCCGGTACCCCAGTGTGTGGGCGGATGTCTTCCACGATGCCATAGAGGGTGGACTGAAGCCGGGTGGAGGCCAAGTTGTTGATCCGATGGAAGTGGTCGATAAGAATCCGGCAACCTTCAGCGATCTCTCCGGCCTGGATGAAATTCTCGGCCAGTTTGACGCGCCAGCCGATATTCTCCCGAGGCCACGCGTTCGTGCCTTCGATTGCCGCCTCAAAGTACGTGGTTGCCGTGTGGTGGTCGCCAACCCGCATGTACGCCCAACCGGTCATCCCGGTCAGCGCCGCCGGTGGGAGGTATACCCATTCCGGGTCATGACCGCGACCCGACTCGTACGCACGATGGGCACGACTGATCGCCTTCACCATCTTGCTGCTGTCGCCCATGGCGCTGTGGGCTCCTGCTTCGTAGATCGCCCCCAATGCACGCAACTTCGGTCCGCCCTCGCGGCGGGCTGAGGTTTGCGCGGCGTCGGCGAGGTTGACCCCGTCCCGGGGACGCCCATCTTTCGACGGCTTCGAGGGCGAGAAGCCACCCTGGAAGCTGAGCAGGCTCGCGTTCAGCAGAGCGTGCGCCGCCGCAATGCCATCGCCTGCGGCGGTCGCAGTCTGCGCTGCTTGCGCATAGTAGCGACGCGCATCCTTCGGCCGTCCTGCGTCATAGTGGACCCAGCCCGCAGCGGTCATCATCTCAGCAGCGGCGCTGGCCAGGGCCCGCCCGATGTCTTCGGTGTAGGCGCCGTTATCCAAGAGTTGTCCGACGTAGCGCACTTCGTTGGCCGCTACCCGGCGTAGGCGGTCGCCTCCTACCATCAGGTCCAGCTCATGAATTTGGTTGATACCGGCTGTAATTTCAGCGACATCGGCGGCACCCACACGGATGCTGGCGGTCGATGACGCTGTGGCAACTGCGTGTGCCGTCGCGCGGGTCGTTACGCCGGCTCCGGCACCGAGGGCGCTGGCTCGTAGGAAGTTGCGACGGTTCACATCCGCCTCCTCGTCTGACTCCACTACCAGTATGGCAAGCGGGACGTGAAGTGCCTTGGCTACTCGGCGTAATACTCGCACATCGTGCACGGCTGTCCCGCCGCGTTCGAGCTGGGAAATGGTGGGCTGGGTATAGCCCAGAACGGCTCCCAATTCGGATTGGGTCATGCCGAGCGACTTTCGTATACGGCGGATGACCTCGCCAGTCGTCATGTGCATTCCGCTGTCAGTTCCTTGTTAGTGTGCGTCTGCAAGATCGTGCGGTTTCGATTGTGGGTGCCTCAGTTACCTCGCTCAATGCGATGCTTTCGCCGTGGCATCCATCGGGAACCCGATGTCGTAGTCGATCGATCGAATCGGTTCGGCGCGTTCCCTGGTCAGGCGGTTCAGCCAGGTGTTGGTGTAGTAGGCGCTGAAATCTTCGGTGAAGTACTCATCGGATCCGATGAACGGGATCGGCCCGATGTCGATCAGCACCCATCGATCGCCATCGGCATCCCAGACGAAGTTTCCGGGATGAAGATCGAGAACAAGACCGTGTTCGAGTAGTTCTCGTAGAAGGGCCGAGTGCAAGCGCCTCAAGTCAATCCGTTGTTGCTGATTCGGCAGGAATCCGGATTTGAGAATCGCTTCCCCGTCTCTTCCTGGTACGTAGTCATGGCACAGCGTTTTCGTCGTCCGTTGGAAGTCGGCATTGGCGGGGATGCGGTCATGGAGACGGGTCTGGGCGAGGAGGCGGTAGTTGGCGAACTCGAGCGGGAACAGCACCTCACGGGCTGCATAGTTCCGGGGGTGTTTACGGACCCGTGAGCCAGTTCGGATCACGTCTGCTGCAGAGCCAGAGCCGAGCAGAGCCGCATCGGTGGTTGCTTCATGCGCCTCGGCGAGGCGGTAGAGGCCCATTACGGTGAGTTCAGCGAGGCGCCGTCCCACGGTCTTCGCTTCGACGCCTGCAGTGACCCACTGGTTGAAGGCGTAGGTCAGTACCGGAGCGAAGCCTTGCTCGTGCATGTCGAGGGCAAGGCCCAATTGATGCCCGGCTGACAACGGTACATGCTGTACCGCGGCGCCGATGTCGGCCAGCAGCGACTGCGACCTGAATTTCGGCCGCGGGCCGGTAGCACGGTTGGACAGCAGCCGTGCGGTGGACTCGACGAGTCCGGCGGTGAGCGGGCTTGTGGTGAGATCCTGGACAGCTGCCCGCCACTGTGTGTCGCGATCGAGGTCGGAGTGGTCGACGCTGCGGCCGTAGTTCTTGATGACGGCGGCCAGGATGCGGGTGCGGTCGGCTTCCGCGAAGGCAGCGTAGTGGCGCAGGTGGGCTTCGAGGACTTCGTTGGGGATCGTGGTCATCAGCGGTCCAATGCGCCGGGATTTGCGAGCAGGTACGCCTCGGTGCAGTTCCGGACGTGCTTCGCGTCATTCGCGTTCCGGATGTCTGTGGCGGCGAAAAGCGCCGGGTTGTCGTAGAAGTAGGTGAGTTCGCGCCAGTCGAGGTCATGCGGGTTGAGGCTCCGGATAACTGCGTCGATGCCTGTCCCGGCAGGTGGCTCGAAGAACTGCCGCTGGCGCGGGCGGGGCCCTGGGTAGTGTGTCGTGTTGTCGCGCAGGCTGATCAGGGTTGTTGCGTTAACGATTAGTGACCGAATCCCTTTGCCTGCGGCGAAGTGGACCGCCTCCGAGAGCCGGTTGATGATGGGTTCGCCGGCATCGTTAAGGGAGGTATTTCCCAGAATTGGGACCCCGGTACGCCTTTTGAAGGCGTGAAGCAGTTCTGCGAGGTCGCGGTTGGTGCTGGGTCTGACCGATTGCGCGCGGGCGCTGTGGTCGAGGTGTAGGACTCCGGGGACCACAGCTCGCGCACGGGCGGTGGCTTGGAAGTTGAGCAGCATGTATGGCGAGTGCCGGTAGTCGCGGAAGTAGTCGTGGCCGTCGTCGTCGAGAATTAGTGGTGCCACAGGGCGCCACCACTGCCGCTGCTTGATGTGGTTGAGCCGATCCTTGATTTCGAGCGATCGCGGGTCGGCCAGCAAGGAGCGGTTTCCCAGTGCTCTGGGGCCGATCTCGGCCGAGCCGTTGACCCAGGCGACGATCCCTTCTCTGGTCAAGAGTTCCGCGACATCGTTCGCCGATACTGTCTTCACGTCCTTGACCAGGTCCGACACCAGCTCGAGTTCGGCGGCGATGTCGCCGGGGCCTTGACCGTGGTAGGCGCTGTCGAATTCAGTGGTGATCTCGCCACTGCTCAGATGGGGATAGAACGCAGCCAGCCCAGTTCCCAGTGCGATGCCACTGTCACTGGTACACGGTGGGATCTGGAAGCCGGTGAACCCGAAATCCTGCAACAGTTGCGAGTTCGTCGGACAGTTGAGAGCAAACCCTCCGGCCAACGCCATCCGGGAAGTGGCCAGATCGGCGCCGTACTCGGTTTCAGCGAGGTTCAGGTTGCGGCGGACGACGCGCAGCGACAGTCTCGCGATGATCTTCATAACGGCACTGACATGGTGTTCGAGTGAAGTTAGGGATTCAGCGGCCGGTGTCGCGGCGCCGCGGACGACCGGTAGGGTGCCGCCTACATGAGCGTCGATGGTGTCGACGATGTCGGCTGCGGCGCGCCGTGCCGACAGATCGAGGAGGGGCTGCCGATCGAACGCGGTCAGATCCAGTTCGGTGTCATCGTCACATGCTGAGGCGAGTGCCATCAGCGTTCCTTCGCGCAGCCCGTACTTCTTGCTGGCGTAGGACCACAACCGACCCGGCGATTCGCAGGGGAACATTCGCAGGCCGCGGTCGTCGATGACGCAGCCCGGGTAGTAGTGGCGGTTGTAGGCGTCGGGTTCGAACAAGCAGTCGGGACCGGCGTCCAGCGACATGGCCACGATCGGTTCGGTGAATGGTGCCTCGTTCTGGCAGAAGAGGGCGGTCATGAGGTGGGCCATGCCGTGAAATGCATAGGCGCCGCCGAAGGTGCGCTGGTAGTCGGTGCTGGTTTCGATCCCGGGCGTGCCCCAGACCTCGACCACGTCGCGCAGGCTGGCTCCTTCCTCGGCCAGGAGATTCTGAAGAAGTCGGCGCGCCTGGGTCTGGTCGTAGAGGGCGCGGCTGTGCTGCTTGATGCCACTGATTCGCTCGAACTCCCAGTAGCGGCGGAGCCTGAGGGTGCCGCAGTCGAGCTCCCACAACGCGACGCCGTGATCGTGGCGCAGGCGGATGTCGAGGAGGTTCTTCAGGGCACCTATGTCGAAGAATGTGGAGAGGTAGAGGCCGTCGATCATGTCAGCGATCCCGGTCGGAAGATCAGCGGCCGGGCCTCATGCGGTCCGGTCGCAGGTGTGTGATCTGCGGATTGGCGGTCGAATTCGTCGAGTAGTTCGCCGAGTGTGCGGGCGAAGGTGATGGCGGTCTTCTCGTCGTAGAACGGCGACATGGGGTAGGACTTGTGGACCCCGATCTTCGCGCCGCCGACCAGCTTGTGATAACCGGAGGAGTAGTCACAGGCAATCGGACAGCGCCCCAGAGCTTGTTGTTCGAACAGATACCGGTAGAAGCGGTAGTTGTAGCGCGCCATGGATTCCAGACCGGCTCGGGTCCACGCGTGGTCGAATAGCGACGGCGTATCCGTAGCCGGTTTGGCGACAAACAGCACGGCGAAGCCCTGGCAGTCGGCGTCGCTGAGAACTTCGAACCTTCTCAGCGCAGTGAGCTCGTCGGCGAACCGCTGCGAGGACACGAGCAGACCGCCGATGAGGCGTTGGTAGCCGGTGACGCCGAGCATCTTTAAATTGACGTAGGCCTGCACCGGCCCGGCCATCGAACGGCTGAGTTCGAGGGTGTACTGGAACGGCGAATGGTGACCGAACCGAAGGTCTTGGTACGGCAGTCCCTTACGGCCACCGCCGCCGATCGGGTGGTCGGCGTCGGTGATTCCACCCTGCTGGTGAATCTCGGCCCTGTCGGCGACCATGTAAATGCTCGATGTGTACGAGGCGAATCCGGTCTTATGGAAGTCGACGCCGAAGGAATCTGCGAGGTGGACCTCGGCGATTCGGGCGGCCTGTGTGCGGATACGGGCCAGCGTCGCTGGCGGGAACCCCATGGGGTTGGCCTGGAAGTCATAGTCACGGAAGAACAGCCACACCCACCCGACAACCGAGTCCACGTGTACGCGAGGCACGTAGTCGAGGTTGAGGTCTTCGACAAGGTGGTCACGCAGGGCGACGATCTCACCGATGGGGTCGACAAGCATCTGAATTGTGGTGCCGCCGTTGGCGAAGATCGTCACGATCTGCTCGCCCGCGCGGACGCTGCGCCGGATCGTCTCCTCCAGTGCATACAGGTCCATGACACCGTCGGCTCGGGTCGGTACGCGCAGGCAACTAATTTCGCCGATGCCCAGCCACCCGCACGCCTCCTCGTGACAGGGGTGACCTTGGGTCGAAGACGCCACCCGCACTGGGGTGGTGATGCCCTCACGGCGAGCCTGCGGCTGCGCCCGCTGGATACCGTGCTTGATCGCATGCATGTTGGTGCTCTTGCCACCGAAGGTGAAGACTCCACCCGACCTGTCGACGTCGATCCCTGCCAGCTGGGAAAGCATCTTCACCACAGCGAGCTCGGTGCCGAGCAGCAAGCCGCTGGACATGTCCTGCGCACCGTTGGGGTTCAGCGCAGACACGTATGCCGCAGCCGCCACCGACGGCAGTGTCGGTGGCGGGGTCACATTGATCATGGTCCCGGGGTGGTTCCAGCGCAGCATGCCTTGGAAATAGGGCGCCAGCTCGGCCAGCACGGTCTCCGGTGCACTGGATTCGTGCGGGAGTGACTCGTGTTCGAGCATCTGTCCGAATGACCGCAGGTCCTCACGTCTCATTCGGGGGTCCGCCGGATCGGTGTAGCGGCTGACGAGATCCTCCAGCAGGCGCAGACAGCGGTGCATGTCGGCGAGGTCGGATCGGGCGGGGTGCTGGAAGAGGTCGAGTAGAGATGTGTTCATCTCTCGTCCCTCTGCAAGGGAGACATTGTGCGGCAACGAGTTCAAGGGTTTGCGTGTGGTTGCCCTAGTCATACTCTGAGGATCGGGGAGCGCGAGGACCGCGGGAACGTAGCAAGACGTAGCACCATAGAAACGCGATACAGCGAATGCTGTTGGAGTACAGAACTTATTGCTGTGTCGATAGAGCCTGAAGCAGATCGCGATAGACGGGGAACGGTCCGTGGTGGGGTCGGGGGTGGATGTGCGCGCACCCGCATCCCAGCGCGGCAGCCGGTTCTAGATCGAGGGCCACGTTGTCCCCGAGCACAGTTGTCGTGGACGCGCCGTACGTCTCGACCAGGCTCCGGTAGATAACTCGCTTGTCCGTATAGCCAGTTTCGAACACCGAGAGAGCGTCGTCGACCACACCGGTGAGCCCTAGCGTTTCTAGGACGGCGATCGCATGCTGTTCCGGGGCCATGGTCACTACTACTCGGGCGCGCGGCCACGCGTGACAGAGCGCGTATCAACCGAGGATCTGGACGGAGAAGTTGTCGATACGGTATTGCCCGATATGTCGTGCTCGCCCACTGCTGGCGGGGAAGGCCGAGCAGAGCGAGTGCCTCAAGGATCGAAGGTGTCCGCTCTTCCATCTCGGTAAGTTGCCTCGGGGTCAAACCGGCATGCCACGTGAGGAATTCGGTCGTGCGGGTGTCGATGATCCGGGTCAGCGCACTGTCGCTGGGATAGCAGGTGCCATCGAGGTCCAGAATGATCAGCCGCTGACCCATCAGCCGTCCTTCTGGTCGATCGGATTCCAACCGTCTGACGGTCCGTTTTGCCCGGCGATGGAAGTGTGGGGGTGAGGATCGGGCCGAGTCACGATCCGCGCCGGATTGTGTCAGCCGACTTCCACGACGGCGAGCGATTTGCGCCCCCACCGCAGCAAGATCCAGCGATCGTGCAGCAAGTCCGTAGCATCCACCACCGCCTCGGTGGTATCGACCTTGAGGTTGTTGACGTAGGCGCCGCCCTCGCTCACGGCACGACGGGCCGCGGACTTGCTCGCGACCAACCCCGTCGCGGCGAAGAGATCGACGACGCTGTGTGTCCCGCTCGAAATCGACGCCGAGGGCAGTTCACGCACCGCATCACCCAGTGTCGACGCATCGAGCGCGGCCAGGTCTCCACTGCCGAACAGCGCCTGGCTGGCCGCACGCACCCGCTGCATCGTGCCCTCACCGTGGACCAGGGTGGTGACGTCCTCGGCGAGCGCCCGCTGGGCCTCCCGTCGATCGGGCCGGTCCCGGGTGGCCTCCTCGAGCACCGCGATCTCGTCCCGGCTGCGGAAGGTGAAGATCTTGAGATAGTCAGCAACCTTGGCGTCCTCGGCGTTGAGCCAGAACTGGTAGAACGCGTACGGCGAGGTCATCTCCGGGTCGAGCCAGATCGCGCCGCCTTCGGTCTTGCCGAACTTAGTGCCGTCGGCCTTGGTGATCAGCGGCGTGGCCAAGACGTGCAGGCTTGTGCCTTCGACGCGGTGGGTGAGGTCAGCGCCGGCGGTGAGGTTGCCCCACTGGTCAGATCCACCAGTCTGCAATGTGCATCCGTATCGGCGGTAGAGCTGGTAAAAGTCCATGCCCTGGAGAAGCTGGTAGGAGAACTCGGTGAAACTGATCCCGGCCTCGCTCTCGAGTCGCGCCGATACCGCTTCCTTCGCCAGCATCCGGTTCACCCGGAAGTGTTTGCCGACATCGCGAAGGAAATTGATGGCTGACATCGGTGAGGTCCAGTCCAGGTTGTTCACGACCACGGCGGCGTTGTCGCCATCGAAAGACAAGAACCGCGCGACTTGGTCGCGAATTCGGTCCACCCAGGCCGCCACGGTGTGGTGGTCGTTCAGCACCCGTTCACCCGACATACGCGGATCACCGATCAGCCCGGTCGCCCCGCCCATTAGCGCGATCGGTTTGTGCCCGAAGTCCTGCAAGCGGCGCATCGTCAACAGCTGCACCAGATTGCCGATGTGCAAGCTCGGTGCCGTCGGATCGAACCCGCAATAGTAGGTGACCGGGCCGGCCGCCAGGGAGGCGCGCAGCGCATCCTCATCGGTGGACAGCGCGACAAGCCCGCGCCAGGAGAGCTCGTCAAGGGCATTGGCCCGGGTCTGGGTCACGACTGCGAAAGTCCTCTCAGTAGCCGGCCCGGCGGGTGCGGGCATCCGTGACTCGTTGCCCACGACATTGATACGGCCGGGCGAATTGCTGGTTCGACAACCTCACAACCAATCCATTGGAAACGGCTGCCACGTCGACATGAGTGTAATGATCACCCGTCTCCGCTCACGTTCCCAGGGATCAGCCAGTAACGAAAGGTAGCACCCCGTAGCTCGAGGCCCCCGCTACCGTGAATCCATGATCGAACCGCCGCGCACCACCGTTCACCGGGAGTGGACCGTCTACGACGGAAACCCCTGGCTTGAAGTGACCCGCAACGAGATCATTACCCCCGACGGACTCCACCGGACCCATCACGCCATCCGGTTGAACACGGTCGCGACAGTCATCGCGGTCGATGAACACCACCGCGCCCTCCTGATGCGCCGTCACCGATGGATCGTCGACACGATCGGCCTGGAATCACCCGGCGGAATTGTCGATCCGGGCGAAGACGCACTGACGTGCGCTCACCGAGAGCTGTTGGAAGAAACAGGGTTCGAAGTCGACACACTGACGTTGGTTGCCGACCTCGAGCCGATGCCTGGGCTCGTGCAAACCCGCCACCTGGTGTACCTCGGACACGATCCCCGTCAGGTCACTGCGCCCACGGATGCCGAAGAAGCCGCCCAATTGCTCTGGATGCCGCTAGCCGAAGCCACCGGCCTGCTGGCGAAAGGAATGCTGCTGGGTACCGGTACGGCTGTCGGCCTGCTCGCGGCCGCAGCGCTAGTCCCCGGCCAACCGACAACGCAATCGCCCGGACAACAGTTCGTGACGCTTCCCGAGCCTGGCTGAGCCGAGCCGAGCGATCGTCGCGGCTGCGGTGTCGAGAAGCTCGCGCGCCTCGCCCAACTCACCACCACCCAGGCCCGCCTCAGCCAAATCGAGTAGCTGCCCGCAGCGTGCCCGAACGAACTCCCCGGGCACCTCGTTCAACGCTGCTCGCGTCGCAACGGCTCCAGCCGGGTCGCCGGATTTGACCAGGATGTGGCCCTGCCACCGTTGAAGGTGAACCGCGTTCAATGCGAGATACGGCATCGCCTCACCGTCACCATCGCTCGAACGGAGCAGGTCGGCCTCGGCACGGGCCAGCGCTGCCCGCACCGACGGTGAGTGACCCGGTAACGCCGCGGCTACCTGAGCGTGGGTTGCCGCCAGCCACGAGCGCAGCAATACCGGCAGCATGGGCATCGACTCCGCCTTGGCGACCTGATCGACAGCGGCGGTGGCGTTACCGGTTTCGGCAAGCAGTACCGCATGCTCACCTACTGCATGAGCCCACAGCACCGGGTCGCCTGCCCGGGACGCAGCCCGTCTTGCCATCGCGTAGTGCCTCGCCGCACTCTGGTAGTCGCCGACGTCGAGGTCTTGCCACGCGGCCAACGCTGCCGTGTCGGCCTGCGCGCGGGCAACACTCACCCGGTCCGATCCGGCACACCCATGCCACAGTGTCTCCAAGGCCGCGACGTGGCCGGCTGTTTGGATCCGGACTGCTTGCGCGCCCAGCCGACGGTCCAGCAACCTCAAGCTGTTCGTATGTTCCGTCAACAGTTGGAACAGGGACCCGTCACTTGCGCTGTCGCGTGCAATCCGGACCGCTGGCACGTCATCTTCGTCCAGTTCCAGGACCCGGCATAGCAGGCGACTGTGCACTTCGTCCGGGACAACATGACCGTTCTCCCAGCGGGACAGCGCAACCCGAAGACTGGTGGTTGTCATCAGCCGGACGTGGTCGCGCTCGGCCTGTTCCCGCAACGCTGAAATCAGTCGGGCCTGTGACCAGCCGCGAGCCCGCCGCGCAGACCTGAGCACACTGGTGTCGATTGTATCCACCCCCTGTGAATGCGCGTCTGCAAGATCAGTGCATTTCCGGACTTATTGTCCAGCAATAATTTTCACCCCGGAGCTTATACGGTTCCAGCTCTTTTTCAGGGCTTTCGGTTATTCGGTCCACTGAACGGTCCAGCATGCCGTTTACGGTCGGCCTGTGCTCGGTATGGGGCTGACGCCGTAGCCGCTCAGCGGCGCACCGGCCTCCGAACGACGCGGCGAACCGGTGGCTTCACCAGCCCGCGGTGCCGGGTACCACGACCTCGACCTTGCCGGTCGAGAACCACCCGAGTCGGAGGAGATCCGCCATGCATTCACTCGCCATCCACCAGCTGAACGTCCTGATCGAGCGGGAAGCACACCAGGCGTCGACCGAACGCCCGGGAAAAGTTTGCTTGCCTGAGCAGTCGGCGGACGTGCCCTCACCGAAGACGGTCCGGTCGAATTCTGCGGAGACCGACTTGCTGAAGAGTGCCGAAGACCAGGCGGTCGGCTGATGACGGATCCCGTGAAGCATCGAACTTTCCTCCAAGCCGATGGCGTGCTCGCCGAGTTCATGTGCCAGGTCCATCTGCTTGAGCTGACACCGGAACGGGCTTTGCAGCTGCGGTACATCCACCGCGAGCACCATCCGGATGAATGTTTGGTGCATCTGGCAGCAGCCTGTTTGCTACTGCGCAGCGAGGGCGTTTCATGACATCGTGCACCCGCGGCCGACGCCGATTCGACGGCCGTTGTGGGTGGTGATGCTCCAGACTGAGGAGTATCAGATGTTGCAATCGGGCGGCCGGGACATTGTTGAGCGGTTGAGCGTGGAGGATGACGACATCGATTTCGACCCGGCGCAGTGGCGCGAGGGTTGCTCTCCCGCCGCCCGCCTCACCACTGCTGGCGATGGTGGTGTGGCGGGGACGCCTGACGGGTTTGCGAGAGCGGTGCGGATCGAGGACGCTACCCCGATTATGCATGGGCTTGCATCATCGTGCATAATCATTTGTAGAACGACGCGGACCCGCCCAGGCTGGTCTCGAGGCGTCGGGGCCGGGCTTCCCACCGCTCGGACACCCGCCATACTGCTGATACACCTACCGAACATCGAGGAGCACACAGAACATGTCCGAGCGCGTCGTACTCGCCTACTCCGGTGGGCTGGACACCTCCGTCGCGATCAGCTGGATCGGCAAGGAGACCGGCGCCGAAGTGGTGGCCGTGGCCATCGACCTCGGCCAGGGTGGCGAGGACATGAACGTGGTGCGCCAGCGCGCCCTGGACTGCGGCGCCGTCGAGGCGATCGTGGTCGACGCGCGCGACGAGTTCGCCGACCAGTACTGCCTGCCCACCATCCAGGCCAACGCGATGTACATGGGCCAGTATCCGCTGGTGTCCGCGATCAGCCGCCCGCTCATCGTCAAGCACCTGGTCGAGGCCGCCAAGTTCCACGGCGCGCGCACCGTCGCGCACGGCTGCACCGGCAAGGGCAACGACCAGGTCCGCTTCGAGGTCGGCATCGGCGCGCTCGCGCCCGACCTGAACGTGATCGCCCCGGTTCGCGACTACGCCTGGACCAGGGAGAAGGCCATCGCCTTCGCCGAGGAGAACGCGCTGCCGATCAACGTCACCAAGAAGTCGCCGTTCTCCATCGACCAGAACGTCTGGGGCCGCGCGGTGGAGACCGGGTTCCTCGAGGACCTGTGGAACGCCCCGACCAAGGACGTCTACGACTACACCTCCGACCCGACCGTCAACTTCGAGGCTCCCGACGAACTCATCGTCACCTTCGACAAGGGCGTTCCGGTGGCCATCGACGGCCGCCAGGTCAGCGTGCTGGAAGCGATCGTCGAGCTGAACCATCGCGCGGGCCGCCAGGGCGTCGGCCGCCTGGACATGGTCGAGGACCGCCTGGTCGGCATCAAGAGCCGCGAGATCTACGAGGCTCCGGGCGCCATCGCGCTGATCACCGCGCACCAGGCCCTGGAGAACGTCACCATCGAGCGCGAGCTGGGCCGCTACAAGCGGCAGGTCGAGCAGCGCTGGGGCGAGCTGGCCTACGACGGCCTGTGGTTCTCCCCGCTCAAGCGCGCGCTGGACGCCTTCATCCTGGACACCCAGCAGCACGTCTCCGGCGACATCCGGATGGTGCTGCACGGCGGCTCCGCCGTGGTCAACGGCCGCCGCTCGGAGCAGTCGCTCTACGACTTCAACCTGGCCACCTATGACGAGGGCGACACCTTCGACCAGTCCCTGGCCAAGGGCTTCGTCCAGATCCACGGCCTGTCCTCCAAGGTCGCCGCCCGCCGCGACCTGAACCAGAAGTAGGCACTCGGCGTGCCGGTGCCGCAACGAGCGCCGGCACGCCGACAGCTCCCGCGAAGGGTGGCCTCGAACCAGAATTCGCGCTGCACCGCCTCGACTTCGGCGGCGGTGGGGTAGGTAGGCCGTAGGCTCGAACGGCGTTCGGAGCGTGCTGGCAGGGCAGCAGTGCACCCCGAAAGGAACCTGCGTACGCCTTCACCCCGGTGCGCGAGGCCGCTCTCGGCAGATGGTGTCGAGCAACCACCGAACGGCCCAGCTGCGTCGAGCAGGAACGATTCGACCTCCGCGCCGACGCAACAACTGGTTCCCCGAGCCCACGGAACGACTGAGTCGCAAGTCAGCGCACCAGTTGATCCCACAAACCAACGCACAACTGATCTCGCGAATCAACGCACCAACTGATCTCGCAAGAACATGGGTAACTCACCGGGTACGCCCAAAACCCGACCGACACCCAACGCAAGACCTGAACGCAAACCCACCACCCACCCAACTGGTACGGCCTGAAGACGCGGAGAGGCGGAACAGCATGAGCACGAACCAAGGTGCGCTCTGGGGCGGGCGATTCGCCTCCGGACCGGCCGAGGCCATGGCCGCGCTGAGCAAGTCGACGCACTTCGACTGGGCGCTGGCCCCTTACGACATCCGCGCGTCGAAGGCGCACGCGCGTGTGCTGCACAAGGCAGGGCTGCTCTCCGACACCGACCTGTCCGGCATGCTCGACGGGCTGGATCGCCTCGCGGCGGACGTAGCGTCCGGCGCGTTCGGCCCCGCCGAGTCGGATGAGGACGTACACGGCGCGCTGGAACGCGGTCTGATCGAGCGGGTCGGCACGGAGCTCGGTGGCCGGTTGCGGGCGGGGCGTTCGCGCAACGACCAGGTGGCCACGCTGTTCCGGATGTGGCTGCGCGACGGCGTGCGCCGGGTGGCCGCGGGCGTGCTCGCGGTGGTCGACGCGCTGGTGGAGCAGGCGGCCGCGCATCCGGACGCGGTGATGCCGGGTAAGACCCATTTGCAGGCGGCGCAGCCGGTGCTGCTGGCTCATCATCTGCTCGCGCACGCGCACCCGCTGCTGCGCGACCTCGACCGGCTGCGCGACTTCGATCGCCGCGCGGCGGTGTCGCCCTACGGTTCCGGCGCGTTGGCGGGCTCCTCCCTGGGACTCGACCCGGAGGCCATCGCCGCGGATCTGGATTTCGACGCGGCCGCCGCCAACTCGATCGACGCCACCTCGGCGCGGGACTTCGCCGCCGAGGCCGCGTTCGTGCTTGCCATGATCGGCGTCGACCTGAGCCGGATGGCCGAAGAGGTGATCCTCTGGAGCACACCGGAATTCGGCTATGTCACGCTGGCCGACGCCTGGTCGACCGGCTCGTCGATCATGCCGCAGAAAAAGAACCCGGACGTCTCCGAGCTGACCCGAGGCAAGGCGGGCAGGCTGATCGGCAATCTCACCGGCCTGCTGGCCACCCTCAAGGCGCAGCCGCTCGCCTACAACCGCGACCTCCAAGAGGACAAGGAACCTCTCTTCGACTCGGTCGCGCAACTCGAACTGCTGCTCCCGGCCATCGCGGGCTTGGTCTCGACGCTGACCTTCCACACCGATCGCATGGCCGAACTCGCGCCCGCGGGTTTCACGCTGGCCACCGATATCGCCGAATGGCTCGTCCGTCAGGGTGTTCCGTTCCGGGTCGCGCACGAGGCGGCGGGTGCGTGCGTGCGTGCCGCCGAGTCCCGCGGCGTCGGCTTGGATGAGCTCACCGACGAGGAGTTCGCCGCGATCGACCCGGCGCTGACCGGGAAGGTGCGCGAGGTGCTCACCGTGCAGGGCTCCATCGCGTCTCGCAACGCCCGGGGCGGTACGGCCGGTGTCCAGGTCGCGGCGCAGCTCGCGGAGGTGCGCGAGGCGGCGGCCGCGGCGCGAGCCTGGCTGGACTGAACCCGGGCTCCGCCCGCTGTCCGCGACCCGGCCTATCCGACGACGGTGATGTCGGCTCCGCTGAACAGCAGATCGCTGCGGCGCCGGGTACCCGCGCCGAACCGTGGCACCGGTTCGGCTTCCGGCGTCAGCTCGCGCAACTGCCGGAGAAACACCTCGACCGCCAGCGTGGCCATGCTCTTGCCGGGACAGACATGCCTGCCGAACCCGAAGGTCAACGGCAGCTTGCCGGTCCGGCCCAGCGCCAGGCAGTCGGGAAACGCCTCCGGGTCGCGGTTCGCCGCGGCGAACATCACGAGCAAGGGTCCGGCGGGCAGCCGCGTGCCGCTGGAGAGTACGACCGGCGTCCTGGCCTGACGCTTCCATGCCACCAGTCCCGGATCGAGTTGAAGGATCTTCGCCGCGACCCGTGCGCCGCCGTTCGGCTCGGCGAGCAGATCCCACCAGACCCGGTCCGGATCGCCGAGCAGTCGCTGAACGCCTTGCTGAATGCTGCCGCTCACCGTGTGCACTCCTGCGGCCAGTGAATTCGCCATGGCGGATACCGCGATCCGATGGGACAGCCCGGCGTCGCGCAGTGTGCGGGCGAACCCGGTCGCCTCGCTGCCGCGGCCGGCGCGGACCGCTCTGCCGCTGACGGTGAACAGCCAGCCGAGCGCGCTCACCGCGTCGGCCAGTTCGCGTCCGCGCATCACCCGGCCGAGCAGTCCCGATTGCGCTCCGCTCCAAGCGGCCACGTTCGGCCAGTCCGATGCGGGCAAGCCGACCGCCGCACCGACGGTCCGGGCGGCATAACCGATCGACAACGCAGTCACGTCCAACGGCGAGCCGGGCCGGAATCCCGCGTCCCGCACCGCCGCGTGGAAGTGCTCGGCCATCTCGGCGGCCCGGGCGGGCCGATCGGCGGGGGAGATGGTGAAATGGCCAGAAGGCCCGGCCATGGTATTCCACACCCGCTTGTGCAGCAGGTCGTCGGACAGGTTGGCGGTCGCCTTCGCGGGTGGCGGAACCAGGTGCCGGACGAAATGCGGGATGGCGCGGGGCGTCGCCGCGATGCGCGCGTAACCGACGAGGGGATCCAGCGAATTCGCGTTGGAGATGCCCGGCGTCGTCGCGTCCAGCACTTCGCGCACGTCGTCGTACTTCCAGATCATGCACAGCCCGGACCGGTGCGCGTAACTCGGTTCCGGCCACTCGTGCAGACGCCGGTACCTCTCGTCGCGCTCGGCATACGGCAACTCGTTGCAGGTCACTTCGTCGAAGGGAAAACCGGTTACCGCAACGTTCGAGCTACGCATCGGCCGAGCGTATCGGCACGTCGGCAACGGTCGCCGGTCCGCGAATCCCCGGCACTGGGAGGGCCGGTGCCCACCGCTGCCGGGGCCGAGGCCGGGTCGCGGCTGTGACTAGGCTGCGAAAATGACCTTGTTGCTGCTCGCCTTGGCCATCGCCTCCGAGGTGACCGCGACCGTTTCACTGAAACTGTCCGATGGATTCACCAAGCTCGTCCCTTCGATCGTGGTGGTCGTCGGCTATTGCACGGCGTTCTTCTTCCTCGCCCAGGCGCTGAAGCGAGGGATGCCGATCGGGGTGGCTTACGGCATCTGGTCGGCGATCGGCGTCGCCGCGATCGCGCTGATCGGCGTGCTGTTCCTCAACGAGCGGCTGACCCTCGTGCAGGTCGGCGGCATCGGGCTCGTGATACTCGGCGTGCTCGCCTTGGAACTCGGCGGCGCGCACTGACTTCGGTTGCGAGGCATCCCGCGAGTTGTCGCGGGTCAATCCGATACGTGGACCCCGTATCCCGCGTTCCCGAGGGC
Organism: Nocardia sp. NPDC004260; assembly: GCF_053603155.1. NCBI lineage: Bacteria > Bacillati > Actinomycetota > Actinomycetes > Mycobacteriales > Nocardiaceae > Nocardia > Nocardia sp. NPDC004260. The sequence continues at coordinate 97,890 of NZ_JBSGEZ010000013.1, forward strand.
GGTGAGCACGTCGTCGCGGTGAGCGGAACCTCGTGTCTCCAGCGTGAGCGCCACTTCCACCTCGTCCACGGCCAGCCACGTCCCGGTACGGGAGTGTGCCACGTCGACCACGCTGGCGCCCGTCTTGCCCACCACCGCCAGCAGCGATCCCAGCGCGCCGGGGCGATCGGAGATCGTCACGCGCACGGCGAGATAGCGACCTGCCGCGCTCAGGCCGTGACCTATCACCCGGGTCAGCAGCAACGGGTCGATATTGCCGCCGGACAGGATCGCGCAGACCGGCCCCCGCAGGCCGAGTTCCTCGGGCGAAATACTCATCAGAGCGGCGACCGCCGCGGCGCCCGCGGGTTCGACGATCAGCTTCGCGCGTTCCAGGCACAGCAGCAGCGCCTGCGACAGCGCTTCCTCGTCCACCGTCACGATTCGTGAAACATGCTGGGCCACATGGTCGAACGGCACTTTGCCGGGCTGTCCGACCGCGATGCCGTCGGCCATCGTCGACATCCGCTCGACGCGGACCGGGTGGCCCGCCGCCAGCGAGCCCGGCCAGGCGGCCGCTTCCGCCGCCTGCACCCCGATGACGCGGACGTTCGGCGCCAGATGCCCCAGCGCGACCGCGACTCCCGCCAAGAGCCCGCCGCCGCCGGTGGGCACGAGCACCGTGCCGACCTGCGGCAGCTGCTCCGCGATCTCCACGCCGGCGGTGGCCTGACCGGCCACGATATCGGGATGGTCGAATGGATGGATCAGCGTCGCGCCGGACCGGTCGGCGAAATCCAGTGCGGCGTCCAGCGACTCGTCGATGTTCTCGCCCACCTGGCGGACTTGCGCACCGTATGCCTTGGTCGCCGTCACCTTCGGCAGTGACGCCCCGACCGGCATGAACACCGTCGACGCGATGCCCAGCGAGGCCGCCGACCACGCGACGCCTTGCGCGTGGTTACCGGCGCTCGCGGCCACGACGCCGCGCTCCCGAACCTCCTGCGGCAGATTCGCGATTCGGTTGTAGGCCCCGCGCGGCTTGAACGACCCGGTGCGCTGCAGATTCTCGCATTTCAGCCACACTTCGGCGCCCACGCGCTCGGACAACACTCGCGAGGCCAGCAGCGGCGTACGCCGGATCACCGGGTCCAGCAGCCGCGCGGCAGCCGCGATCCGCGGCATGTCGACCGTCTCCATAGCGCCATGCTGCCACTCGGGCAGGCGAGATCAGGCGGCTCTGGCGAGGTTGTGCGCCAGCGTCCCCAAGCGCGCCAGGCGCGCGTCGCCGAGCGGGGTGATCCGGCTGCCCAGGCGATTGGTGACGAAGCCGAGCGACATCCCGGTCGCCGGGTCGGCGAAACCGCCGGAGCCGCCGAGGCCGAAATGGCCGAAAGCCGAGATGGGTTCGGCCTTGGACGGCTTCATCGGCACGCCGTGGTACCCCAGCGCCCAGGGAATACGGAAGGCCAGCACGTAGTCGGGGGTGAACACCTGCCGCCGGGTGATCTGCTCGATGGTGTCCGGGCGCAGCAGCTGATGCCCGTCCAGTTGCCCGCCGTTGGCGAGCGCGCCGTACACGCGGGCCAGCGCGCGGGCGGAGAAGACGCCGTTGAGGCCGGGCATCACCGAGTCGTGCAGGCGCGGATCGGCCACCAGCTCGGCGAAACCCACGGGGGTGGTGTCGGCGGCGGCCGCGAAGCGGGTACGGGCGAGCATCCGCGAGCCACGCTCCCAGCTCATGCCCGCGACCGTCAGGCGCGGGAAATTGGTGGCGATACGCCCGCGCTCGGCTGCCGGGACCCGGAACCACAGTTCTTCGGCCGCGAGCGGTTGCGCGATCTCGGTGCGCAGCGCGTCGGTGAATTCCGCTCCGGTCACCCGGCGCACCAGCTCCGCGGCGAGGTGTCCGTAGGTGATGCCGTGATAGCCGCTGGTGACCCGGTGCCGCGGATCGGGCGCGGCGGCCGCGAGCGCCGCGGTGACCGCGGCGTCGTCGAAGAATCGCTCGACCGGTCCGGGCAGCAGCCCGCGCAGCCGGTGCAGCCCGGCCCGGTGGGTCAGCATCGCCCGCACGCTGATGCGCTCTTTGCCCGCCGCCGCGAACTCCGGCCAGTAGGTCGCGAGCGGCTCGTCGTAGTCGATCAGGCCGCGCTCGGCCAGACGATGCACCAGCGTGCTGGCGATCCCTTTGCCGGTCGAGAACGCCATGGCGACGGTGTCGTGCGCCCACGCGACGTCCGGATGCGCGTAACCGGCCCAGACGTCGACCACCGGCTCGCCGTGCAGGTAGACCGCCAGCGCTCCGCCGCCGTCGGACGGACGCCGGAACAGCCGGTCGAACTCCGCCACCAATCGCGCGAAGCGGCGATCTACGAATTGTCCTGCCGAAACTGTCATCGAAACCCGTGCCTGTCTTTCAGCGCCTGCGGCGTCGCGAACAATCCCATGCTAGGTGTCTCGTTTCGCTCGAGACCGGTGGCCGGGACCCGCACCCACCACGCGACCGGTCGGTACTGTGAGAAGACGTTTCCTGACCGTCACACGGGTGACCGGGAACGCAACACGCTGCCCCTAGCGTGTTGTCATGCCCCCGAGACGACGTTCGGCGCTGCTCGCGAGGTTGGTCGTCGACACACCCGGCCGCCCGCAGATCATCCTCGGCGAACTGCGCCGGGTGATCCTCGACGGGGCGGTGCCGCCCCGTACCGTCATCCCGCTGCGCGAGGTGGCGGAACTGTTCGGCGTGAGCCATATTCCGGTGCGCGAGGCGCTCAAGACACTGATCGGGGAGGGACTGGTCACCCACGAGCCGCACGCGGGATACACGGTGGCGCAACTGACCGCCGCCGAGTTGCGCGAGATGTACATCGTGCGGCAGACCTTGGAGACGGCCTCGCTCGCCGCGGCCGCCATGAACCACTCCGCCGCCGATCGCACCGAGCTGCTGGATGTGAACGAGACCCTGGAACAGGCGATTCGCGACGACGACCCGGCCGCCTACCACCGTGGGTCGCGCACCTTTCATGTGGCGCTGACCAGGCCGTCACGCATGTTCCGGCTGCTGCACATGCTCGAAGCGGCGTGGAACGTCACCGAGCCGGTGCAGTCGATGGTGCACATCGGCCGGGCCGACCGAGTGCGGCTGCACACCGACCACGCGTTGATGCTGGACGCGTTCCTGGCCCGGGATGTCGAGCGCCTGCTGCTCGTCGCCGAACATCACCATCGCAGGCTGGAGTCCGTGATCGCGACCTTGCCCACCGATACCGGTCTGCTCGCTCCGGAAGATATATCTGCCGCGCAATAGCCGGGCAATAACCGCGCAATGGACGGGCAATAGCCGATTCCTACCGTCGTTTCGATCACAGTTTCACCCTTCGGATGGGAAACACCATGACCGAAACCATCGCCGCGGCACCCGCTCCTGAGCGGATCACCCCCGCCGGCTACGACCCACGGCTCACCAACGACGATCTCGCGCCGCTGCGCAAGCAGAACTGGGGCTCTTACAACATCTTCGCGTTCTGGATGTCGGACGTGCACAGCGTCGGTGGCTATGTCACCGCGGGCAGCTTGTTCTCGCTCGGCTTGGCCAGTTGGCAGGTACTGGTGGCCCTGCTGATCGGGATCACCCTGGTGTATTTCTTCTGCAATCTGGTCGCCAAGCCGAGTCAGGTGACCGGCGTGCCGTACCCGGTCATCTGCCGCAGTGCCTTCGGCGTGCTCGGCGCCAATATCCCCGCGATCATCCGCGGGCTGATCGCGGTGGCCTGGTACGGCATTCAGACGTTTCTCGCTTCGGCGGCACTGGATGTCGTACTGCTGAAGCTGTTTCCGTCCCTCGGGCCCTACGCGGTGGCAGGCGACTACGGGTTCCTCGGTCTGTCGCTGCTCGGCTGGGGCAGCTATTTGACGCTGTGGGTGGTGCAGGCCTGCGTTTTCTGGCAGGGCATGGAGTCCATTCGCCGGTTCATCGACTTCTGCGGGCCCGCGGTGTACGTGGTGATGTTCCTGTTGTGCGGTTACCTGATCGCGAAGGCCGGATGGGGCGCGATCGATCTGAACCTGGGCGCGGTGCGGTACACCGGATGGGATTCGGTGCCGGTGATGCTGGGCGCCATCGCGCTCGTGGTCTCCTACTTCTCCGGGCCGATGTTGAACTTCGGCGACTTCTCCCGGTACGGCAAGTCCTTCGCCGTGGTGCGCCGGGGCAACCTGCTCGGTCTCCCGCTGAACTTCCTGCTGTTCTCGTTGCTGGTGGTGATCACCGCCTCGCTGACGGTGCCGGTCTACGGCGAGCTGATCACCGACCCGGTCGCCACGGTGGCGCGCATCGACAGCACCTTCGCGATCGTGCTCGGCGCACTGACCTTCACTGTCGCCACCATCGGCATCAACATCGTCGCGAACTTCATCTCGCCGGCCTTCGATTTCTCGCACGTGAGTCCGCAGCGCGTCAGCTGGCGGGCGGGCGGCATGATCGCCGCAGTGGGCTCGGTGCTGATCACGCCGTGGAATCTCTACAACAACCCGGAGGTCATCCACTACACGCTGGAGGTGCTCGGCGCCTTCATCGGCCCACTGTTCGGGGTGCTCATCGCCGATTACTACCTGGTGCGCAAGCAACGCGTGGCGGTGGACGACCTGTTCACGATGTCCAGCAGCGGACGCTATTGGTATCGCGGCGGATACAACCCGGCCGCGGTGATCGCGACGGTCGTCGGCGCGCTGGTCGCGGTGATCCCGGTGCTGGCCAAGGACGTCACCGGTATGTACACCGCGGCCCAGTACAGCTGGTTCATCGGTTGCGGCCTCGGCTTCGTGGCCTACTACGTGCTCGCCACCCGCACCCGGCCGGCGATGCGGGAGAGCGCGGCCTGATGCGTATCCGCGTGGTCAATCCCAATACCTCCCGGGCGATGACCGACACGATCGAGCGGTGTGCCAGGGCCGTCGCTGGTCCTCGCACCCTGCTCGACGCGGTGACCTCGGAGATGGGACCGGCCTCGATCGAAAGTCACTACGACGAAGCGCTCAGCGTTCCCGGCCTGCTCGCCGCGATCCGGCGCGGGGAGGCCGAGGGGGTCGACGGCTACGTGCTGGCCTGCTTCGGCGACCCCGGTCTCGACGCCGCGCGCGAGCTGGCCGGGGGACCGGTGATCGGGATCGCCGAGGCCGCCATGCGTACCGCCGCTCATCTCGGTCGCGGGTTCAGCGTGGTCACCACCCTGGGCCGGACCGTCGGCCGGACGGCGGATCTGGCGGAGCGCTACGGGATGCGGCGCTTCTGCCGCGGTATCCACGCCTGCGAGATCCCCGTACTCGCCCTCGACACCGATCCGGACGCGCGGAAGATCGTCACCGAAGTGTGCCGGGAAGCGGTCGAGGCGGACCGGTCCGACGCGATCGTTCTGGGCTGCGCGGGGATGGCCGATCTGTCCGCGCAGGTGCGCGCTGAAGTCGGCGTGCCGGTGGTGGACGGTGTGGCGGCGGCGACCCTGACCGTCCAATCGCTGCTCACGCTCGGTCTGCGCAAGTCCGGCCGGGGCGAATTCGCCGCGCCGCCGCCGAAGCCGTACACCGGCTCGCTGCGATCGTTCGGCGCCTGAGCGATGCTCAGGCGGCTACCGCGATGGCGAGCTTGCGCAGTGCGGCGTCCGGGTCGGCCACGTCGACCACGAGCCGTGTGACGTCCGCGCCCGCCAAGTCGATACGGATGGCGTGTCCGTCGAATCGGGTGTCCCAGAATTCCTTGCGGCCCTTGCCGCGGAAGGTCCCGGCCGCGATCACGCCGGGGAAGAAAGTGCCGGGCGTGCGCACCCACGGCGGGCGGCGGTCGACCCCGGCCATGCCGAGCGCGGTGACGGCGGACAGGTCGAAACTCAGCTGGTCGCGCAGCGCCAGCAGCTGATGCGCACCGAGCACGTGCACCGTCACCGTCGTTCCGGTGACCTCGAATTCCACCATCACGCACCTCACTTCACCGAGAACTCGTACCTTCTCAACGATGCAGAACGGTCCTGGTCACAGCCTGTGCCGTTCCTATGAGTTCTCTCAGTTTCACTCCATGTTGTTACATGGATATGCGCATCAATCGATGTCACACACCGTGCCCAGTGTGTCGACCAGCGCGAATGTCGAACTACAACCGGCTGGGAAGGGAAAGCCGTCGTGAATTCGCGGGCTGGATCGAAGCAGCCGCGCCGCCTGCGCAGTCGGCGAGATGTGTTCGGCTGCCTCGGACCAGGAGAAACGATACGGCGAATCAGTGCGCAGAGGTTCCCGTGACGTGCGCGTGTTCCGCGACGTCGAGGACACCGGCCAGCCATGGGGTGTAGGCATCCGGGTTGTCGGCCAGCGCGTCGCGAAGCGCGTCCGGCTGAATCCAGGCGAAGTCGGCGACCTCGGCCGGATCCGGCCGAGGGTCGCCGATGTCGAGGCGCCCGATCAGAACGTGATCCCACTCGGATTCGACGCGGCCGGTGCGCAGGTCCGCCGCGTGGTAGCGGTAGATCCCGGCCTCGGTGAGCGCGATCGTCAGGCCCATTTCCTCGGCCAGCCGCTGCCCGGCCGCGGTAGCGACCGGTTCGCCGGGTGCGGGGTGGCCACAGCAGGTGTTGGCCCACAGCGACGGGAACCTGGTCTTGACCGCCGCACGCTGCTGCAAGAGCACCCGGCCCGCCGAGTCGAACAGCAAGACGGAGAACGCGCGGTGCAGTCGTCCCGGGGCCAGGTGTGCCTCGGCGACCGTGCACGCGCCGACCGCGCGGCCCGCGTCGTCGACGAGTTCGACGGGCAGGGCCTCGCGGTCGGTGTGCGGCTGGGCGAGGGCGTCGGTCACCTCCCCACCTTATCGGCGGCGATGAGCAGGTAGTGGAAGCTCCCCTCCCGGTACGCGGTCAGGAACGGCTTCTCGACGCCGGTGGCGAGCTCGGAATGGGTGCGCAGCTCCCAGTACGGGATGGTCGCCGCGGTGAGTTCGGTCACGGAGATGGGCACCAGGTTGTTCGCGGCCAGGGCGCGGAAGTACTCGCCGCGCGGATGGATCATGCAGCCGTAGTGCGCGTCGATCCAGCTGACCGAGGACGAGCGGCCGCCGGTCACGTCGTTGGAGCAGCCGGTGATGCACACGTAGCGTCCGCCCGGCTCCAGCAGGCGGGAGAACTCGCTGAACAAATCGAAGAGGTCCACGTACATCGTGGTCTCGTTGGTCCAGATCCCGCGCATGGAACCGGTCTCGAAGCCGGTGTCGAGCATGTTGCGGAAGTGGAACCGCACCTTGTCCGCGACGCCGCGGTGAACAGCCTGGTCATTGGCGAAGCCGACCTGATATTCGGAGATGGTCACGCCGTCGACCTGGCAGCCGAAGCGCTGGTTGGCCATGAAGCTGGTGCCACCGCGGCCCGAGCCGCCGTCCAGCATCCGGTCGCCGGGCCGGACGTCGCCGAGGTGGTCGAGCAGGAAGTCCGCCTGCGCGGTCTCCAGCCGGTGCAGTTCGGCGACGATGCGTTCCTCGCGGGTGTCCGCCGGGCCGGTCAGCACGGACAGGTCCGGCTCGCCGATGCCGTAGTGGTGGTGGTAGAGCCCGTCGACCTCACCGAGTTTGGTGTTGACCCGGTCGTCGTTCGGGTTGTTGTTCCAGTACGCGGCGACGGATTTCTGATAGCTGGTACGCAGAACGGTCCCGGTCTCCGGGTTGAGCATGGTCATGCGCGATCATCCTCTCTCGGTGCGGTACTGCTTCGTTGCTCTCTTACATGTGGCTCTGGTGCGGGTCGCGATAGCGCTTGCTGTCGGCGTGCCAGGCGCGGTTGCCTCCCATCCAGGCCCACAGGCCTGCGAGGAAACGGCGTAGTTCCGGCGAGCCGAGCGCGGCCAGGGGCGCCGCTTCCCGCTCGAACCGGTGCACGAGTTCGTCGTGCACCTCGGCGGTGCGCAGCACGGCCTCGCGGCGCGAGCAGCGCTCCTCGACGGCCAGGACGGTCGGCAGGTTGAACTCCCTCCCGTTGGAGAGATCCTCGCGCGCCATCGAATACAGGTCGTTCACCATCTGGCTGGCCAGCGCCGCGGTGGTGACCACGCGGCGCACCGCGGGGTCGGTGTACTCGGCGGCCGGTAACTCGTAGCCGCCGACCACATCGGTCGGCGCCATGCACGGAAGGAAGCTGTGCGGTTGCCGATTGGCGAGGTACTCCCATACCGGCGGCATCCGCCCCGCCGCGCGCCAGCCCGCTTCCGCTCCGAGCGCGATGAACCAGCCCGCGATCTCGGTGCGCAGCCGGGCCAGTTGCACCGGGCGTGCGTAGCGTGCGAGGTGCTCGAAGGACGTGCGAAACGCGCGCAGGATCGGATCGGCTTCGAGAGCGGCCTCGAGTTGGGCGACGTAACGCGCGGGAAGATGGACCGGGTCCATGGCGGCGGCCGCCAATTCGAGCCGGGGACCCAACTCCGCCTCGGCGCTGGAGGGGGTGCCGTCCGGTGCCCGGTCGTCGGCATCCTCCTCGCAGTAATAGTCGTCCACGGACCATTCCGAGACCGCGCATTTCGCCGCCGCCAGCAGCCGGTCGGCATCGTCGCAGTCCGGGTGGGCGAGCATGATCAGCCGGCCGAAATCGGCGTCGCGCAACTCCTCCAGCCTGCCCTCGTACAACCCGATGTCCCTGGCCCAGTCGACGATGCCGGCGTTGACGGCCTCGGCGAGAGCAGGATCGTCACGCAGCGGCGGCGGGCAGTACAGCGGTGGAATCGGATCCTGCCGATCCCGGCGCACCGCGGCGGTGTCGGATCCGGTCGGTGCGCGTGGCACCCGCGCGGGACCGCCCGCGGCATCCGATCCGGTGCTCGGTTGCGTCCGCGTGCCCGTGCGAGGAGGCCCCGCGAGGCCGTGTATTCCGAGCAACGCCGACGACGGCGTGCCGAGCCCGGTGGGTCCGGTGGGAATGCGTGGCGCCGCGGGCAACGGCGTTCGTCCCGCCGCTGCCGCTGTGCCGTCGATGGCTGCTCCCGGTGTGCCTGCGCGCACAGCGGTGGGGGAGGTCGCCGCCACGGCGGGCGTCGGGACAGCGGCCGCACCGGTACGGGGGAGTAACAGCGCGGCGGCGCCAAGGCCGGACGGACCGAGCAGAGCGCGCGGTGTGACCCCCGCCTGTCCGGTCATCAACGAAATATCCGGCGAATCAACCGCTTTCGTCGACAACAGGTCGGCCGGAGCGGTCGTGCTGGTATCAGTGAGTAGCGCGACGACGGTGGCGGCCACCTCATCGGTGGCGTGCGCCGCCGCGGCGCGGGAGAGCACCGACATGCCCATCACCCCGGTCAGTCGGCTTGCCGGGCGACCGAGACGTTGTCGAGCACGCCGAGGGCGTCGGGCACCAGCACGGCCGCCGAGTAATAGCAGCTGATCAGGTAGGAGATGATCGACTGGTCGTCGATGCCCTTGAAGCGCACGTTGAGGCTCGGCTCGTATTCGTCCGGAATCCCGGTCTGGTGCAGGCCGATCACGCCCTGGTCCTTCTCGCCGGTGCGCATCGCCAGGATCGAGGTGGTCTGGGTGTCGCTGATCGGGATCTTGCCGCACGGGAAGATCGGTACGCCTCGCCACGCCGGAACACGGTGCCCGTCCACCTCGACCGGATCCGGGTAGAGCCCGCGCTTGGTGCATTCGCGTCCGAACGCGGCGATCGCCTTCGGATGGGCAAGAAACAATTTCGTGCTGCGGCGCATGCTGAGCAGTTCGTCGAAGTCGTCCGGAGTGGGCGCGCCGGTCTCGGTGTAGATGCGCTGCTTCAGATCGCAGTTGTGCAGCAGCCCGAAGTCGGTGTTGTTGACCAGGTCGTATTCGCGACGTTCGTAGAGCGCTTCGATGGTCAGGCGCAGCTGCTGCTCGACCTGATTCATCGGGTCGTTGAACAGGTCGGCGACTCGGGTATGCACCCGCAGCACGCTCTGCGCCAGGCTGAGTTCGTATTGGCGTGGGGCGGCGTCGTAATCGACGAACGTGCCTTCCAACAGCGGCTCGCCCGCGTGGCCGGAGGCGATCGCGATGTCCGCCTCGCCTTTGTTGTTCTGCGGATGGGTGGGTGCGGAAGCCACGCGAGAAAGTTGCTCGCGCAATGCCGAACTTCTGTCGATGAACTCTGTGAGCGATCGTCGCGGAAGGACCAACATGGTTGTTCGCGTGACCGTCTTGATGGTGACCGGCCAGATCGCCGAAGGTTCGGTCAATATCGTGTCGCCGAAGAAGTCGCCGCCGCCGAGGATCCCGAGCTTCGTCTGCTCGCCGTACTCACCCGACCCGATTTTGCTCAATTTGCCGTGCACGATCAGCAGAATTTGATCCATCGGATTGCCGAATTCCGCTACCACAATGCCCGGTTCGAGATCGCGCTGTTCGAAACGATCCGCGAGGGCGCGCAGCACGTCCTCGTCGTCGAATCCACGCAGCGCCGGAAGTTCTTGCAATTCCAGGGGAATGACGCGTGCGGTGGAGCCGTCGATGACGAATTCCACCTCGCCGTTGCCGACGGTGTGGGTGAGGCGGCGGTTCACTCGGTATACACCGCCGTTGACCTGCGTCCACGGCAGCGCGCGAGTGAGCCATCGCGAGCTGATGCCCTGCATCTGCGGTTCGGATTTCGTGGTGTGCGCGAGCAGGCCCGCCGTACTGGTGCTCAGGCTCCTGCGCACGTTGTTTTCCGTTTGGACTGGCATTTCAATGGTCATGCGTGGTCCTCACCTCGAGACGGCCACCGAGACGTGGTGACGGGTTTTGGAGCAGGGGATTCGAGATCGTCGATAGTTCAGAGTCGCCGGGTGTTCACATCAAACAGCAGCGGGCGTGCCCGCGGACAGCTCATCGATCGAAATTGCCTACGCGCCACAGCGTTCCAGACGTGATCGATGGTAGACGCCGAAAGCGGCTGTGCGCAGAAAAATTTCGAAGATCGTTCCGACGCGCGCCGGATGGTCACGACACGCGGTCGATTCCGGTAACGGCGGGTTGTGTCCCATGGTTCGGTCCGAATTGCGTTCTGGTAGCGTCGGATCAGCTATGGAAGCGTTCGACTGCCTCGTCACGAGCGGTGCCCGGCGCTCTCTCGATGTGGGCGAATCGGGCGGCTGGAGGGGCCACAGCGGCGATGCCGCCGCATCCGGCGATCGCGAGGGACGCCCTGCCCGCTTGGTGCCGACGGAATCCATGTCCGAGCCGGGGTGTGGGCGCCGGCGGGATACGGTCGAGTAGGTGACCCCTCGATCGATGTGCGCCCGTATTCCGGCGGGGCGCGAAAACGGTGGCGGGCGTCCGGGCGCACCGATGGTGCTGAACTACCCGGGTTGCCGGTGGCCGGGGCTGCCGCGATGGAATGTTTCCGCGTCGATACGTGACCGTCAGGGAGCCGACTGCGGCAACCTGGCATGTGACGTGTCACAGCGGACACATAATGGACAAGTGGTGTGGGAAGCTCGTCTGAACACGCCGCCGTGTGTGATGCGGGTCACGTTCTAGGGTAGGGCCAGGAGCGATGGTGAAGTTGAATGCGAAGGTTGTGGTGGGCTCGGTACAGCGGTTGATGGCGACCGCGCAGAACGGCCTGGAGGTCATCCGCTTCGGCGGACTGACCCCTGACGTCGCGTCCTCGCCGTTCGAAGTCGTGGAACGCAGACGCATGTACCGGCTGCGGCATTACTTCCCTGACGACACGACGCCTGGGCGCCCGGTGGCCGTGCTGGTCCCGCCGCTCATGGTGAACGCCGACATCTGGGATGTGAACGCCGAAGAGGGCGCCGTCGGGATTCTGCACCGCGGCGGCATCGACTGCTGGGTGGTGGACTTCGGCTCGCCCGCCAGCGAGGAGGGCGGCTGGCAGCGCGATCTCGCCGACCACGTGCTGGCCGTCAACAGCGCGATCGACACCGTCAACGAAGCCACCGGCAGCGGCGTGCACCTGATGGGCTACTCGCAGGGCGGCATGTTCGCCTACCAGACCGCCGCCTACCGGTACGGCAAGGGCGTGGACAGCATCGTGACCTTCGGCAGCCCGGTCGACATCGTCGCGGGCATGCCGTTCGGGCTGCCCTACGGCATGGTCTCCGACGTCGCGGACTTCCTGGCCGATCATGTGGTCACCCGGTTGCCGATCACCGACTCCATGGTGCGCATCGGCTTCCAGTTGCTCGATCCGGTGAAGACGGCCAAGTCGAGGATCGATTTCCTGCTTCAGCTGCACGACCGCGAGGCGTTGTTGCCGAAGGAGCGCCAGCGCCGATTCCTCAACAGTGAAGGCTGGGTCGGTTACGCGGGCCCGGCCGCGGCGGATCTGCTCAAGCAGTTCGTCGCGCACAACCGGCTGATGCTCGGCGGTTTCGTGATCCGCGATCACCCGATCTCGCTGGCCGAGCTGAAATGCCCGATCCTGGCGTTCGTCGGCGAGGTCGACGACATCGGACAGCCCGCCGCGGTGCGCGGCATCGTGCGGGCCGCGCCGAACGCGGAGGTCTACGAGGCGACATTGGTCGCGGGCCACTTCGGCCTGGTGGCCGGAAGCATGGCCAGCAAACACACCTGGCCGCTGGTGCGGCAGTGGGTGGAGTGGATGAACGGCGACAAGCCGCTGCCTCCTGAGATCGTGCCGATGACCGAGCACGTGCCCAGCAATCGCCCCCGCTCGGCGGCCACCCGGGTGGTGCACACCGCCGCGACGCTGGCCGAGGCGGGCACCGGCGTCGGCAAGGCCCTCGAAGGCATCGCCAACAGCACAGTGCGCGGATCGATCGAACTGGCGGGCGAGGCGGCCCGGGCTCTGCCCAGGCTGACCCGCCTCGGCATGATCCAGCCGCATACCCGGATATCGCTCGGCCGTTTGCTGACCGAGCAGACGCGCCGCGCGCCGCAGCGGGACCTCTTCCTGTTCGACGACCGCGTGCACACCAACGCGGCGGTCAACGAGCGCATCGACAACGTGGTGCGCGGCCTGATCTCGGTGGGCGTGCGCCCGGCCATGCGGGTCGGCGTGGTGATGGAGACCCGGCCCAGCGCGCTGGCCTCGGTCGCGGCGCTGTCGCGGCTGGGCGCGGTGGCGGTGCTGCTCGCCCCGCACAGCGACCTGCGCCGCGCGATCGAGCTCACCGGCGTCGAGACTCTGATCTCCGATCCGGAGAATCTGCGGCAGGCCGCCGAGACCGGCGCCAGGGTGCTGGTGCTCGGCGGTGGTAGCACGCGCGAGCTGGCGCTGCCCACGACCGACCGCCTGATCGACCTCGAGCAGATCGACCCGGCGCGGGTGCGGGTGCCCGCCTGGTACCGGCCGGACCCCGGCCTGGCGCGCGAGCTGGCGTTCGTGCTCGTCACCGGCACCGGTGATCGGCTGGAGACGAAGTACATCACCAACCACCGCTGGGCGCTGTCGGCGTTCGGCACCGCGACCACGGCCGATCTCAATCGCAGGGACACGGTGTACTGCCTTGCGCCGCTGCACCATTCGTCCGGGCTGCTGGTCAGTCTCGGCGGGGCGGTCGCGGGCGGTAGCCGGATCGCGCTGGCCCGGTCGCTGGACCCGGCGCGCTTCGCCGAGGAGGTGCACCGCTACGGCGTCACCGTGGTGACCTACACCTGGACCATGCTGCGCGACATCCTCGACGCGGAGGTTTTCCCGGACGGCCACAGCCACCCGATCCGTTTGTTCATCGGCTCCGGAATGCCCGCCGGACTGTGGCGGCGCACCGTGGAGCAATTCGAGCCCGCCCGCGTGCTCGAGTACTACGCGTCGATCGAGGGTGACGTGGTGCTGGCCAACGTGGCCGGGGTGAAACGCGGATGCAAGGGCAGGCCGGTTCCCGGCACCGCGAAGGTGGAACTGGTCGCCTACGACCCGCTCACCGAACGCATCCTGGTCGACGGATCCGGCTACGCCCGCCGTTGCGCGGACAACGAGGTGGGTCTGCTGATCGGCAAGGCGTCCGACGGCGTCGACATCTCCGCGGGCGGCCTGCGCGGGGTCTTCACGGCGGGCGACTCCTGGATGCCGACGGAGAATCTGTTCCGCCGCGACAGCGACGGCGACTACTGGCTGATGGACCGCACGGACACGGTGATCCACACGCGGCGCGGGCCGGTCTTCGGTCAGCCGATCGTCGACGTGCTCAACGACATCACCGCCGTGGACATGGAAGTCACCTACGGACTCAATGTCGACGACCATTGCATCGCGGTGGCCGCGGTGAGCGTGCGCGAGGGTTTCCACCTGGACCCGAAGGATGTCACCGAGGCGTTGCGGGTGCTGGACCCGGACCAGCGGCCCGACCTGGTGTACGTGGTGGACGACATCCCGCGCAGCCCGTCGTTCCGTCCGTCCGCCCGCGCCGTGCAGGAGGCAGGCAGGCCGGAGCCGGGACCGGATACCTGGTGGTACAACCGGGCATCGGACGCCTACGAGATCCTCACCGACGACCAAGCGCGCGCGCTGCTCGGTGACTGAAGCGATACATATTGCCGAAGAGCCGGATTCATCGACCGATGGCATAGTGAGTGCCTGTGGGAACGAGCCTCATTTACCGTAACGGGACCGTCTACGAGGTCCTGATGCGCGGGTTGTACGGCAAGCACTACACGGCTCGGTATCGCGCTATCGCGGAGCTCGTCCCGGAAGGGGCGAGCGTGGTCGATCTGTGCTGCGGACCCGCGACGCTCTACACCCGCTACTTGCGCCACAAGTCGGTCGACTACACCGGGCTCGATCTGAACGAGCGCTTCGTCGCGCGCGTGAACGAAGCGGGCGGGCGGGGCAAGGTGTGGAATTTGCATTCCGGCGACGCGCTGCCCACGGCCGATTACGTCATCATGCAGGCCAGCCTCTACCACTTCCTGCCCGAGCCGCGCCCGCTGCTCGATCGGATGCTCGCTGCGGCCACCGACCGGGTGATCGTCGCCGAACCGGTCCGCAACCTGGCCACCAGCGACAATCCGGTCCTCGCCACGATCGGCAAGCGGTTCACCGACGCGGGCGACGGCGAGCAGGCGCACCGCTTCACCGAACGGACGCTGGACGAATTCTTCACGGCGTACGGCCCGCGAGTGGCGCGGCAGTCCCTCATCGCGGGCGGGCGGGAGAAGCTCTACATACTCACCGCGTGAGCCGGCGTGCCAGCCGGCTCACACGGTGAACGCGGTGACCGCGTCCACGACGCGGGCCACCTGCGCGTCGGTGAGATCCGGCCAGAGCGGCAGACGCACGACGGTTCCGGAGAACTCCGCGCTGCGGGCGCAGGCCCGCGGCGTGCGGCCGAGCTTGAACCCGGCCGGGCTGGAATCCAATGGGATGTAGTGGAACGGCGCGGAGATACCCCGTGCCGCGAGGTGCGCGATCAGGTCGTCGCGGCGGCGCTCGTTCGGGGTCCGCAGGTAGTACAGATGCGCAGTGTGCCCGCGATCGGCGGGCACGGACATCAGACGGACGTCGTTGCGCTCCGCCCAATCCGGCAGGGCGGCGGCGTAGGCGTCCCACACCCGGTGGCGTCCGGCCTGGATGGTGTCGAACTCGTCCAACTGCGCGTCGAGCACGGCCGCGTTCAGCTCGCTGGGCAAGTAGCTGGAGCCGATGTCCTGCCAGGAGTACTTGTCCACGGCGCCGCGCAGGAACCGGGCACGGTCGGTGCCCTTCTCCCGGATGATCTCGGCGCGCGCCATCAGGATCTCGTCGGTGAGCAGCAGCGCGCCGCCCTCGCCGCAGTGCACGTTCTTGGTGTCGTGGAAGCTCAGCGTGCCCATCGTGCCGATGGTGCCGAGCTTCCGGTCACGCCAGGTGCCGCCGAGTCCGTGCGCGTTGTCCTCCACGACGGCGAAGCCGTGCGTGTTCGCCAGGTCGAGCAGTCCGGCCATGTCGGCGGCGACGCCACCGTAATGGATGACCACCACGGCCTTCGTCCGCTCGGTGACCACGGCCGCCACCGACTCCGGATCCAGATTCCCGGTGGCCGGATCGATGTCGGCGAAGACGCATGTGGCCCCACGCAGCGCCATCGAGGTGGCGGTGGAGGTGAAGGCGAAGCTGGGCACGATCACTTCGTCGTCGGGCCCCAACTCCAGCAGCAGGCCCGCCATTTCCAGCGCGGATGTGCAGGAGGTGGTGAGCAGGGCGTGCGGCGCGCCCGTGATCGCCTTCAGTTTCTCGGTGGCCGACGCGGTGAACTGTCCGTCGCCGTGGCTGTGGTCGGAGGCCAGGACGGCCTCCAGATTCGCTAATTCCCGGCGCGCCCGGTACGGACGGCTGAAGATGACGCGTTCAGTGCTCAACCCGGTCGGTCCCCCTGCTGGCGGTGGTCGCGGTCATTTCCGAAGTGTCCGCCGGACGCGGTGTCGGCGTCTCGACGGTCAGATAGAGCGGTTTGCCCACCAGGATGTGCAGCGCCACGCCCAGGTACTCGGCGATGAGTCCGAGTGAGAACAGGATGGCGCCGGAGCACAGCAGCAGCACCACGATGGTGGATGCCCAGCCTTCCGGCGCCCAGCCGTCGGTGGTCAGCGCTTCGATCACGACGACCGCGGCCATCACGCCGCCGGCCAGCGCCAGGGTGACGCCGAGCAGGCTGACCAGCCGCAACCCGCGGGTCCCGCTGCACAGCACCATTTTCCAGAACAGCGAGAACAGGCGGCGGTAGTTGTAGCCGGACTCCTCCCTGCCCTCGGCGCGCAGCACCACCGGCGCCTGCGCGACGGCGCCGACCACCCAGGTCAGCGCGACGTCCAGGTAGACGCCGTTGGACGCGACCTCGGCCAGTTGCCTGCCGATGTCCCCGCGGATCAGCCGGTAGCTTTCGAACCGGGTGGAATCCGGGAACGCGAACAGCGTCGCGAGCACCAGCTTGGCTCCGCGCGAGGTCAGATTGCGCAGGAAGCCGTGCGGCCTGGTGTTGCTCGGCTTGGAGTAGACCAGATCGGCGCGCTGCGCCAGCGCCGTGTCCAGGAACGTGCTGATGAAGCGGGGATCGTGCTGGCCGTCCTCGTCCATGGTGACGATCCAGTCACCGGCCGCGGCCGACATCCCGGCGATCGTCGCGGCGTCCTGGCCGAAGTTGCGGCTGAGCCAGACGGTGCGCACGGTCGGATAGGTCCGTTGCAGTTCTTGCAGCACCACGTCGGAGCGGTCCGGGCCGTGGTCGTGCACCAGGATGATCTCGGAGACGACGAACGGGGTGCCGCCGGGAGTCTCTGTGGTGCGCGTGAGATCGTGCAGTTCGGCGACCAGACCGGCGATCGTGTCCTCGCCCCGGTACACCGGCACGACCACCGACACCGTGTGCGGCCGGTCCACGCCGGGCCGTGCCGGGTCGCCGTTCGTCGCGGGGGCGCCGGAACGGAGTGTGCGGGCGGGTGGGATCGGCATCAGCTGGATCGACTTTCGATGACGGTGCGTGCCGGTACTCGTGGCAGAACTGCGGAGCCCGAACCGGTGTGGACTCTAGCACGGTGCGCCGGGTAGCCAGCGGAGCAGCTGATCATGCCCTTATCTTGGTGGCGTCCGCGACCGATGCCAAGCCGGGAGCCGCCCTGTAGGGTTTGGAACTCGTGACGGACAGTGCAGTGCTCGACTCGCCGCCGGACGCGTATTCGCGGCGAGATGTCTACCGGTGGGGGGTCATCACCGCGCTCGGAGTGGTCGCGGGTTACCTCGCTGTCCTGCTCGCCAACGCCCGGCATTTCTTCACCGACGACACCGAGTCCCAGTACACCTCGTTGTGGGTCGGCCTCGGTCGTGCGCTGCGCGCAGGCGATTTTCCGGTCATGGTGCCCGAGCACTGGATGGCGGGCAACAACACCATGGACGACGCGGGCCTGTTCAACCCGCCGCAACTGCTGATCGATCTGATCGCGCCCTCGGTGGACAACGTCGCGCTGTACGCCACCGTCGTGAAGCTGATCTTCTCGATCATCGCCGCGCTCGGCGTGTACCGCGTCTGCCTCGTCTACGGTGGGCGGCCCGCCTGGTCGGCGGTGGCGGGTATCGCGCTGCCGCTGTCGGGCTTCTTCCTGTTCTTCGACGAAGCCAGCTGGATGACCGCGCTCACCGGCACCGCGTGGATGGTGCACGCCTGGGCGGCCTCGGTCCGCTACACGCGCGGTCGAGGCGGGCCCGTTCCGGTTTTCGTCTACCTGTACCTGACCATCTCGACGCAGTACATCTTCCCCGCGGTCGAAGCGGTGCTGATGCTGCTGGCCGTGGCCGTGGGCGAACTCGTGTACCAGCGCAAGTGGCAGCCGGTGCTGCGGCTGACGCTGGCGGCGGGCTGCGCCGGGCTCGCGGGCCTGCTGACCTTCCTGCCGAGCATGCTGTCGGCCAAGGTGACCTGGCGTGGCACCGCGCAGATCAACAACGACCAGTTCCTGACGGTGCCGTGGTCGGAGTCGCTGAACGCCAGCCTGCCCAGTTCGATGCCCGCCTTCACGTCGTGGTGGGGTTACGTGCAGCCGCTGCCGGTCACCTACATCGCCTGGTTCCTGATCCCCGCCCTGGCGTTCGTCGACTGGCGGCGAGCCAAGGAGGCGTGGCGGGAGCTGAGCGCGATCGCGATCTTCGCGATCATGATGCTGATGTGGACCGCGGGCCCCGGTTCCATCGGGCCGCTGCGCTGGCCCGCACGCGTGCTGCCGATGCTGGCCATCGGGCTGCTCGTCCTGGTGTGTGTGCTGCTGGGGCGTTTCGGGACGTTCCGCGATCCGAAGAACCGCGGCATCGCGGCGGGCGTGCTGATCCTGCTGCTGTGGGTGCGCTCCTTCTCCGCCGACCCGCACGACGCGATCTGGCACGTCATCGCGGCCCTGGCGCTGGCGGCGCTGGTGGCGGCGGTGGTGTGGCTCGGGCGCACCAAGGGCACCGCGGCGGCATGCGCCCTGACCATCGTCGCGATGTTCCCGATCGCCTATTTCCAGGTCGATGCCGCGCAACCCACGCCGATGTCGTGGAATCTGCCCACGAAGCGCTCGGAGGCGATGGCCGCGTTCCCGGACTTCGCGGGCAACACCATCCAGCTGGGCGACCGCGGACTGCTGCAGCCGCAGGACAAGAGCATCGAGGCGGCCTACGGCTCGCTCGTCTTCGGTAACTACGCCCGCGGTCTCGAGTTGAACTACGTCAACGGGTACACCCCCAGCGGCCATTTCTACTTCGGTGAGCTGCTGTGCATGCGCTGGGACGGCAGTGTCTGCCCGGACGCCTACCGGCGCATGTTCGCGCCGGAGCCGACCACCGGGCGGCCGTTGGTCGATCTGATGAACCTGGACCGCGTGGTGGTGCAGCGGGCGCTGTTCCCGGACGCGCCCGGCCTGCCCGCACCCGAGGGCTGGACGTGGGTCGAGTATCCCGGGCACGAGCGCTACATCGGGGTGCTGGAACGCGTCGGCGGACCCATCTCGACGACGAACGGCCGCGTGACGGCGGCCCAGAAGGCGACCGCGACGTCGATCTCCGAGACCGACACCACCAGCCGGGTGCGGGTGTCCTCGGCCCAAGGCGGCCGGGTCGTGTTCGCTCGGCTGGGCTGGCCGGGGTACCGAGTCACATTGAACGGCAAGTCGCTTCCGATCACGACGGTCGCCAAGTCCTTCATCGCCGTCGATGTTCCCGCGGGCACCCAGGACGCCGAACTGGTGCTGACCTGGCGTCCGCCCGGCTGGAAGATCGGCATCGCCGCCGCGGTGGCGGGTGTGCTCGGCATCGGCGTGCTGCAGTGGCTGTACGTCCGGTCCCGGCGCCGCGCGGAGCCGGAGGCGAGCGCCGCCGCCGAGCCCGCCGAACCGGATCGCGAGTTGGCGGACGTCGTTTCGTGACGACGAACCCGCCTCCGGTCGCCGTGGGCGCCGACGCGGTGGGCGACGGGCCCGCGGCCGGACTCCTGATGCGGGTGGTCCGGCGGCAGGAGGTCGCCTTCGCGCTGGTCGGCGCGTGCAACACCCTGCTCGGGATCGCGCTGACCGTGGTGTGGCTGGCGGTGCTGGGTGACGCGTGGCCGCCCGCCGTGGCGGTCGTGCTGGCCTACGCCGTTGGCATCGTCGTCGCTTTCGTCCTGCACCGGACGCTCGTGTTCCGGGTGCGCGGCCGGGTGCTGCGCGATTTCGCTGGCTTCGTCGTGGTGAATTCCGGTGGGCTGCTGATGAACACGGTGCTGCTGTCGCTGGCGGTCTCGGTGCTGCACCTGCCGCGGATTCCGTCGGCCGTCGTGGTGATGGGCCTGGTCGCCGTCGTCAGCTTCTTCGGCCATCGCTACATTTCGTTCCGCCGCAAGCCGGAGGCGCGGACCGAGAACGCGAGCGGATGACGCGTCACCGAATGGCATCCCGGTACTGGCTTGCCGGAGCGGCACCGCGGTGACGGTAGGGTCTGGAACTCGTGGCCGAACGTAGCACCTTTCCTTCGCGCGAAGTCTGCACATGGGGCGTCATCACGGCGCTCGGGGTCGTCGCGGGATACGGTGCCGTGCTACTCGCCAACGTCCGGCATTTCTATACCGACGACACCGAATCGCAGTACGCGCCGCTGTGGGTGATGCTCGGCCGGTACCTGCGCGAGGGACGATTGCCCGGGATGATCCCCGAGCACTGGATGGCGGGCAACTACACCATCGAAGAGGCCGGGCTGCTCAATCCGCCGCAATTGCTGATCGATCTGATCGCGCCCTCGGTCGACAACCTCGCGCTGTACGCCACCGTGGTGAAACTGATCTTCGCGATCATCCTGGCGCTCGGTGTGTACCGGATCTGCCTGGCCTACGGAGCGAAGGCGCCGTGGGCAGCGGTCGCGGGGGCCGCCATTCCGTTCACCGGATGGCTGCTGTTCTTCGACGAGTCCAGCTGGATGACCGCGTTCACCGGCACCGCCTGGATGGCTCACGCCTGGGCCTCCGGCGTGCGCTACGCCCGCGGGCGCAGCGGGCCGATTCCCGCCTTCGTCTTCTTGTATCTGGCCATCTCGGTGCAGTACATCTTCCCGGCGGTCGAGGCCGGGCTGATGGTGCTCGCGGTCGCGATCGGCGAACTCGTGTACCAGAAGGCGTGGCGTCCGTCGGTGCGTCTGCTCACCGTCGCCGCCGGTGCGGCGCTGGCCGGACTGGCCACCTACCTGCCGAGCATGCTGTCGGCGAAGGTGACCTGGCGCGGCACCGCGCAGATCAACAACGACCAGTTCCTCACGGTGCCCTGGTCGGAGTCGCTGAACGCCAGCCTGCCAAGCACGCTGCCCGCGTTCAGTTCCTGGTGGGGCTACGTGCAGCCGATGCCGGTGGTCTACATCGCGTGGTTCCTGATTCCCGCGCTGGCCTTCGTCGACTGGCGCAAGGCGCTCGGAGCGGCGCGTGAGCTCGTCGCGCCCGGGCTGTTCGCGGTGATGGCGCTGATGTGGACGGCCGGTCCCGGCGCGGTCGGACCGTTGCGCTGGCCCGCGCGGGTGTTGCCGATGATCGCGCTCGGCCTGCTGGTTCTGGTGTGCGTGCTGCTCGGCCGTTTCGCGACCGTGCAGGACTGGCGGCGGCGTGGCATAGCGGCCGCGGTGCTGATCGGCCTGCTGTGGGTGCGCACTTTCTCGGCCGCGCCGCACGAGGTGATCCGGCACGTCGTCGCGGCGCTCGGGGTGGCCGCGCTCGGAGCCGTCGCGGTATGGCTCGGGCGCAGCCGGGGCGTGGCCGCCGCGTGCGCGCTGATCGTCGTTTCGGTCTTCCCCATCGCGTACCTCCAGGTGCGGGACGCGCAACCGACGCCGATGGGCTGGAATCTGCCGGAGAACCGCTCGGAGATGAAAGCCGCGTTTCCCGACTTCCCCGGCACCACATTGCAACTCGGCGACCGCATGCTCATCCCGCCGCAGGAACGGAATCTGCCCGGCGCGTACGGATCGCTGGTATTCGGCAACTACGCCAAAGACCTCGAGCTGACCTACGTCAGCGGATACACCCCCAACGGGCACTACTGGTTCGGCGAGACGTTGTGCATGCGCTGGGACACCAGCGTCTGTCCCGATGCCTACCGGCGCGCGTTCGCGACCGAGCCGACCACCGGCCGGACCATCGTCGACCTGATGAAGGTCGACCGGGTGGTACTGCATCGCGCTCTGTACCCGGACGCGCGCGACCAGCCCGCGCCGCCCGGCTGGCGCTGGGTCGACTACCCCGGGCACGAGAAGTACATCTCGGTGCTGGAGCGCACCGACGGCTCGATCTCGGCGCGGGACGGCCGGATCGCTGCCACCCAGGGCGTGACGGCCACCTCGGTCGGGGAGTCGGACACGGCCAGCCGGGTGCGGGTGAGTTCCCCGGAGGGCGGCCGAATCGTCTTCGCGCGGCTCGGCTGGCCCGGTTACCGGGTGACGCTGGACGGCCGCGCGATTCCCTCCACGCTGGTGGCGAAAACTTTTGTCGCCGTGGATCTTCCGGCTGGCAGCTCCGGTGATCTGGTGGTGTCGTGGCAGCCGCCGGGCTGGCGGATCGGCGTCGCCGCGGCACTGCTCGGCCTGCTCATTGTCGGCCTGTCGCAGTGGGTGTATCTGCGTGGCAGGCGGCGGCTCGACGGAGGTTCCGGTGCGGAGCCGTCCCCGCTCGACGCGGCCGTGACGCCGGAAACTCACCTGGCCGACGCCGCCCGATGAGCGCGGATGCGGCGGACGACGTCGATGCGCCGGCATCGGACGCGCGGCGCTTCGATGCCGCGGGTGCCACGGCCGAGACGAGTTCCGGGGCCCAGGGCGCGGACCCGGGTCCGCTGCTGCGCCTGGTGCGTCGGCAAGAGATCGCGTTCGCCATCGTCGGCATGGTGAACACGGGCCTCGGCATGGCGCTGACGGTGCTGTGGCTGGCGGTACTCGGCGACCGGGCGCCCGCCGCGCTCGCGCCCGCCCTGGCCTACTCGATCAGCGTGTTCGTGGCGTTCGTCCTGCACCGGACCCTGGTGTTCCGGGTGCGCGGGCGCACGGTGCGGGATTTCGTCGCGTTCGTCGCGGTGAACTCCGGCGGACTGGTGCTGAACATGGTGCTGCTCCAATTGGGCGTCTCGGTGCTGCACTTGCCGAGCATTCCGTCGGCGGTCGCGGTGATGGCGCTGGTGGCGGGCGCCAGCTTCTTCGGTCATCGCCACATCTCGTTCCGCCGGACGCCCGCCCCCGATGCGGACGGTTCTCGTTCCGGCCCGGCCGGAAGGTAGGTTCCTGATATGCCTGAGCACACCACCCTGGACGCCACACTGCTGAGCCTGCTGGCCTGCCCGCAGGACAAGGGCCCGCTGCGGCTGGTCCGCGCCGCCGACGACAGCGCGTTGCTCTACAACCCGCGCCTGCGCCGGGCATACCCGATCGAGAACGGCATCCCGGTGCTGCTCGTCGACGAAGCCAGGGACGTCACCGACGCCGAGCACGAAGCGTTCACCGCTCAGGGCCACGCCTGACCCTCCGCGCGGCCGTCCTCTTTCTCTCACGACTCGCCCACTGCGCGGCAACGGATGCGTCACGGTCGTTTTGCGTCCATTGACCGTTCGAAGCCGGCTCCGCCATGATCATTTGCACTTCGAGACGGTCATCTCGCTCCAGCACAGGGGCGTTGCGACCGACCTGATCAGCGCACAGGTGGCGTATGAGAGAGAGGTCGGGAACGTCATGAGCGATTCGCGTTTACGTAATTGGACGGCTCGATGCGCGATGGCCTGCGCAGTCGCGGCGGCGGGATTCGCCATGGCGACGCCCGCGCAGGCCGAGCCACTGTGGCCGGGTGGCCCGGACATCCCCGGTTTGCCCGCGCTCATTCCACCTCCGCCGCCCCCGCCGGCCGTGGCGCCGTGTTCCACTGCGGCCCGTGCGTGCATGCGGCTGTCCACCAATGAGGCGTGGCTGATGGACGACGGCAAGGTGGTCTACGGCCCGACGCCGATTTCGCACGGCATGCCGGGATACGAGACGCCGCCCGGCGTCTTCCACGTCTCGTTCAAGAAGGAGTTCCACTGGAGCACCATGCACAACGCTCCGATGGAGTACGCGACCTTCTTCAACGGCGATATCGCCTTCCATGTCGGTCCGATCGAGAAGAAGTCGCACGGCTGCGTCCGGATGACCTACGAGGGGGCCAAGGCGTTCTACGAGTACCTGTGGCCCGGTGACGTCGTCGAAGTCGTGGAGTGACGGCCCCGGCGTCCCCTCGTCGCGGTCACCGGGACACCGGTTCCTGGCCGATGTCACCGGTCAGATAGCGCTGCAGCGTCGGGCCCACCGCGGCGACCAGGTCGGCGGCGGACATCGAGGCCAGCGGTTCCACTCCGATGACCTTGCGGCCGACCAGCACGCCGATCATCTGCGAGGCGACCAGGCTGATCCGGGCGCGGCCGTCGTCCTGCGGGGTGGCGATCCGCCTGCGGACGCGTTCCAGCACGACCTCCAAGAGGAACGCCCTGGCCAGGGACGGATCGTGACTGCCGGCCAGGACGCTGCGCACCATCGCGACCACACCGGGACCGGCGGGCGAATCCCACACGGCGACCACCGTGCGAATAATGGTCTCGCCCAACCGGTCCAGCGGTGCGGCCTCGATGACGCGCAAGGTCGTCTCGGGATCCACCGGCAACTCCACCACCGCGGCGAAGAGCTGTTGCTTGGTGCCGAAGTAGTGATGCACCAGAGCGGGATCGACCCCGGCGTCGGTGGCGACCGCGCGCACGGAGGTCTTGTCGAAGCCGATATCCGCGAACCGGGCGCGGGCGGCCGCGAGGATGGCCTCGCGAGCGCCCGATTGCCCGGGTCTGCGGCCGGTGCGAGCGGGACGCTCGGCGCTGTTGCCTGCCGTCACGCGGTCCGCCGTCGTAGCGTGGCCGCGCCGAGGCACAGGGCCACGATCGCGAACCCGGCGACGATGGCCAGATCGCGCCACATCTGGCGGGTGACCTCCGGATGCGTCGACACCTGTTGCAGCGCGTCGACCGCGTAGCTCAACGGCATCACGTTGCTGATCACCTCCAGCCAGTCGGGCAGCTGGCCGCGGGGAACGAGCAAGCCACACAAGAAGATCTGCGGGGCTACCACGACCGGCATGAACTGTACGGCCTGGAATTCGGTGCGGGCGAACGCGCTCGCCAGCAGACCCAGCGCCACCCCGCACACCGCGTCGACCACGGCGATCAGCACCACCCACGCGGGACTGCCCGCCGAGCCCAGTCCGAGCAAACCGAACGAGACCAAGCAGGCGACGATCGCCTGCGCGGCGGCGGCCAGCGAGAACGCGGTGCCGTATCCGGCGAGCAGGTCGAGTTTCGTCAGCGGCGTGGACAGCAGCCGCTCCAACGTGCCCGAGGTGCGTTCCCGCTGCATGGCGATCGCGGTGATCAGGAACATCACGATGAACGGCAGGATGCCCAGCATGCTGATGCCGACCCGGTCGAACAGCGGCACCGGGTTCAGCGGGTTGGTCGGAGTGTCCTTGTAGATGAAATACAGCAGCGCCATCAGCAGGGCGGGGACGACCAGGATCATGGCGACGGTGCGGTGGTCGTTGCGCAGCTGCCGCAGGATGCGGCCGGTGGTCGCGGCGTAGGGGCGCAGCGTCGGCGTCCGCCTCGGCGCGGCTTCCGTGATGGCGGTCATGCGTTCTGTCCCATCGTGATAAGGGTGAGGAAGGCGGTTTCCAGGTTCTGCTCGCCGGTCCGCGCGCGCAGCTCGTCGGGGCTGAGCTGGGCCAGCAACTGCCCGTCGCGCATCAGCAGCAGCCGGTCGCAGTGCTCGGCCTCGTCCATGACATGGCTCGAGACCAGCAGCGTCGTCCCGTTCGCGGCCAGTTCGTGGAACTGCTTCCACAACTCGACGCGCAGCACGGGATCCAGGCCGACGGTCGGTTCGTCCAACACCAGCAGTTCGGGCTGGGCGACCAGCGCGCACGCGAGCGACGCCCGCGTCAACTGGCCGCCCGAGAGCTCGTCGCCGCGTTGCTGGGCGTGATCGGCGAGGCCGACGGCCGTGATCGCGTCGTCCACGTCGGCGCGATCGCGGCCGTAGAGCGCGGCGAAGTACGCGACGTTCTCCCGGACGCTGATGTCGTTGTAGATGCTCGGCGCCTGCGTGACATACCCGATCAGATGGCGCAGCGCCGGGGAGCCTGCCGGGTGGCCGAGCGCGGTGACCTCGCCCGATTCGATGATCTGGGTGCCGACGATGCTGCGCATCAGCGTCGTCTTGCCGCATCCGGACGGACCGAGCAGCCCGGTGATCGAGCCGCGCGGGATGGTCAGCGAGATGTCGTGCAGGACTTCGCGGCCGCCGCGGTGGACCCGCAGATCTCGTACCTCGACGGCGGGGGAGGGGCTGGCTTGCGACACGGTCGCCTCAATTCATCGAGTGTTGAATTCACTGTACGATGAATTTAGCGCGCTAGAGCTCGACCGGCAAGAGTGCTTTTCCGGAATCAGTGGCCGTGCCGCACCGGCGGTGTTCCCGCCGCCTGGCCCGGATCCACGACCACGAATTGGCCCATCATTCCGAGGTCCTCGTGCCAGAGCAGATGGCAGTGGTACATGTAGGGCGCGTCCGGATCGGCCGGGCCGTCGAAGCGCATCGCCAGCCGGACCGTGCTGTTCGGCGGCAGGAAGACGGTGTCCTTCGGTCCGGTCAGTGCCGCGGGCGGCGGCTCGTCGTCCACCGCGAGCACGCGGAATCGCACGTCGTGGATGTGGAAGTTGTGCGGCATGCCGTCGTTGTTGCGCACCACCCAGGTCTCCGCCGTGCCGCGCGTGACCGCGAAATCGATGCGGTCCATGGCCATCGGCCTGCCGTTGATCCCGGCGAGGTTCAGGTCGAAATGCCGTTCCAGTACCGAATCACCGCCGTCCGTGGTGGTGGGAGACGCCAGGACCGCGGGGAGTTCCGGCGCGGGCCGCAACGTGCTTGCCGCGCGTAGTTCGAGGATGTCGAAAGTGTCGTCGCCGCCGGCGAACCGCTGGGTCCAGAAATCCAGCCCGGCATCGAGTTTGCCGCCGCGTAGCACGGTGCGCTCGCCCGGCCGCATCCGCACCACGATCTCGGCCCGCTCGCCCGGTGACAGCCGAAGCCGGTCCACGGTGCTCGGTCTTTCGATCAGCCCGCTGTCGGTCGCGACGAGAGAGAACGGCCGCCCGTCGGCGAAGACGAAGCTGTAGATTCGCGCGGTCGAGGCGTTGAGCAGACGCAACCGGACGAGTTCGTCGCCGACGTCGCGGTACGGCGCGAGCGTGCCGTTGACCATCGTCCGATCGCCGAGAAACCCGACGTCGCGGAACATCGCGTGCGCGGAGTCGAACGTCGCGCCGTTGAACCGCACATCCTGGACGATCAACGGCAGATCGTTCACCCCGTAGTCGGAGGGGAGGGGCAAGGTGGTGGACACCTCGTCGTCGAGCAGGAACATACCCGCCAGTCCGCGGCGCACGTGCGCTTCGGTCGCACCGTGCGGATGGGGGTGATACCAGAGCGTCGCGGCGGGTTGATCGATGGTCCACTGCGGCGTCCACGCCGCGCCGGGAGCCACCATCTGGTGCGGCCCGCCATCCATTGCCGCGGGCAGGTGCATGCCGTGCCAGTGCACGGTGGAGGCCTCCGGCAACGTGTTGCGCACGGTGACCGCCACCCTTTCCCCGCGCCGCGCCCGCAGCGTCGGCCCGAGGTAGTCGCCGTTGAATCCCCACGTCTCCGTAGCCCGGCCGGGCTGGAATTCCCTTCGCCCGGCGCGCATGTCCAGTTCGAACGTGCGCGTTCCGTCGGCGCTCACCCGCGACGGCGCCAGCGGAGGAATGGCGAGTTCGTTCCGGAATTCCGTCTTCCCGGCCGTGGACACGTCCGCTCCGGCGTAGACCCAGGCGACGCCGCCGACCACGAGGACCGGCAACGCCGCGACGCAGACGAGAACGACGAGCAACCACCGCCGCTTGCGCGGCCGGAAATCCGAAAGCATGGACCGACAGTAGAAATGGCAAGTGCCCCAACACATCCGGGAGCATCCCTATTTCCACCCCGGTCCACCCCTGATGCCCGTGTCCGGACTTTCCGGGTGCGGGATGACTCACCGGCCGGAAGCGGCCGGCATATTGTGACCCAAAACACAGCCTGGGGTGTCACGTCCGGGTTCGGTCATTTGTCCCATGGTCGTCACCATCCGCCATTCCTGCCCCGGTGACCCGACCATTGGAGCACTGCCATGAACACCGAACATCGCATCGTCGTCCTCGGCGGCGGCTACACCGGCATGCTCGCCGCCGTGCGGCTGGCCCGGCGCACCCGTGCGCTCGACGTCCGGATCACGCTGGTCAACCCTTCGGCCCGATTCACCGAACGTTTGCGCATGCACCAGGTGGCCGCCGGTCAGCAACTCGCGGACCACCGGATTCCCGCGCTGCTGGAAGGCACCGGGGTCACCTTCGTCCAGGGCTGGGCCACGGCCATCGATCCGGTGCACCAAGAGGTGACCGTCGACGAGACGACTCGTCTTCCCTACGACGAATTGATCTACGCCCTGGGCAGCACCGCGGACACGACCATCGTGCCCGGCGCCGCAGACCATGCGTGGACCCTCGACAACCCCGCCACCGCACACCGTTTCGCCGAGCGCCTCACCGAGGTCGCGGCGCGCGGCGGCGCCGTCGCGGTCTGCGGCGGCGGCCTAACCGGCATCGAAGCGGCGGCCGAGATCGCCGAGAGTCATCCCGGCGCGCGCGTCACCCTGATCAGCACCGGCGAACTCGGGGCCATGATGGGGACGAACGCCCGCGCGTACGTGCATCGTGCGCTCGATCGCCTCGGCGTCACCCGCGAGACCGGCCGGGCCGTGGTGAAGGTGCTGCCCGACGCCGTCGAACTGGCCGGCGGCGAGTTGGTGCCCACCGACCTGACACTGTGGACGGCGGGTGTTCGCGTGTCACCGCTGGCCGCGCGGGCGGGCATCGAGACCGACGCGCACGGGCTGATCGTGGTCGACCCGACCCTGAGGTCGGTGTCGCATCCGGCCGTCCACGCCATCGGCGACGCCGCTGCGGTCCGTCAAGCGTGGGGGCAGATCCACGGCACCTGCCAGAGTGGGATGCCGACCGCCGCCTACACCGCCGACGTCATCGCGCGGCAACTGCGCGGTAAGCGCGTGCGGCCGTTCCGCTTCGGGTATTTCCACCAGCCGGTCAGCCTCGGTCGCAAGGACGCGGTCATCCAGTTCACCAAGGCCGACGACAGCCCGCGCCGCGGCTACCTGGCCGGACGCGCCGCGGTCTTCTATAAGGAGACCGTCAGCAGCAGCCCGATACCGACCTTCGCGCTGAGCAAGCGGATGACGGTGTCGGTCGCGCTGTCGAAAGGTGGCCGCGTCACCAGGAGAATCCAGCCATGACCGAACGGACACCCGAGCAGGACCCGTTTCTCGAACACCGGCGTCTGCTGTTCGCCACCGCGTACCGGATGCTGGGGACCGTCACCGATGCGGAGGACGTCCTGCAAGACGCCTGGCTGAAGTGGAACGACACCGATCGGTCGACGGTGCGGCAACCCAAGTCCTACCTCGTGCGCACGGTCACCAACCTGTCGCTCAACCGGCTCACCTCGGCCAAGGCCACCCGCGAGAACTACGTGGGCCCCTGGCTGCCCGAGCCGTTGCTCACCGCACCGAACATCGCCGAGGAGACCGACTTGGCCGACACCGTCTCCACGGCGATGCTGGTGGTTCTCGAAACGCTCAGTCCCGTCGAACGCGCGGTCTTCCTGCTGCGCGAGGTCTTCGGCTACACGCACGCCGAGATCGCCGAGACCCTGGACCAGCCGGAACCCGCGATCCGGCAGATCGCGCACCGCGCCAAGCAGCACGTGCAATCCCGCAGGCCGCGGTTCGACACCGATAAGGCGCAGCGCGACCATGTCACCGCCCGATTCATGGCCGCCTGCTCCGGCGGCGATCTCAACGCGCTGATGGATCTGCTCGCCCCGGACGTCACGTCGTGGTCGGACGGCGGCGGCGTGGTCACCGCGGCGCGCCGACCGTTGTACGGACCCGATCACGTGGCCCGCTGGATCCTCGGCGTGCTGGCCAAGCCGGTCGTGGCGGGCTTCGTGTTCGAATCCGCCTGCATCAACGGTGAACTCGGCGCGCTCGTATTCATCGGCGGCTCCCCGGTGGCCGCGTTCACCTACGACATCGTCGACGGACGAATCCAGAACCTCCGGTTCCAGGTCAACCCGTACAAGCTCAAGGGTCTTTCCATGGGCACCGACGCGCTCGGGTGATCTCCGGCCGTTCTAGGCTCCAGCCGTGACCAACCAGAGTGCCCTGTCCGCCGACGGCGGACAGGTACGGGCCTCGACGCTCGAGCTGTTCTTCGATCTCGTCTTCGTTCTCACCATCACCCAGCTGTCGCACGTCTACACCCACCATCCCGGCTGGCAGGCGCTCGCGCAGGTGGCACTGCTGTTCGGGGTGATCTGGTGGATGTATTCCGGCTACGTGTGGCTCACCAACGAGGTCGCGCCGAACAGTTCCGCCCGGCGGACCTGGCTGCTGGTCGGCATGTTCGCCTTCTTCGTCCTCGCATTGGCGATCCCGGACGCGTTCCACGGCACCGGCATCGCCTTCGGGTTCGGATACGTCCTGGTCACCGCCGTGCACACCGCGCTGTTCGCCTCGGCGGGGGGCACGTCGGCGACCACCGCGATCCGCCGGATCGCCCCGCTCAACGCCCTGGCCGCGGCGCTCGTGCTGGCGGGTGGGTTCGTGCACGACTGGGCGCAGTACGCCTGCTGGATACTGGCTTTCGCGGTGCAGGTGATCAGCCCCTATCTGGTCGATACGGGGGACTTCGTGGTCCGAGCCAGTCATTTCTGCGAGCGGCACGGGCTGGTCGTGATCGTCGCGATCGGCGAATCTCTCGTCGCCATCGGGGCCGGGCTGGCCGGAGAGCGGATCACGCCGGAGTTGATCGCCACCGTCGGCCTCGGCCTCTGCCTGGCCTACGTCCTGTGGTGGGCGTACTTCGGCGTCGATGACGAGCGCGGCGAGCACGCGCTGGCCGCGGTGCCGGACCGGGAACGGTCCCGGCCGGCCGTACTGGCCTACGGCTACGCCCTCTACCCACTGCTGATCGGCGTCATCGTGGCCGCGGCGGGCATCCAGATGAGCATCGCCCGCGGCGGCGTGGCGAGCCCGGTCGCCGTGGCCGCCGCGCTCTCCGGCGGCGTCGCGCTGTACTTCCTCGGCCAGTTCTTCTTCCGCCTGGCACTGCGGTTGCCGCGTCCCTGGGCGCGCCTGCTCGCGGCGCTCGCGGTGGCGGCCACCGCCCCGATCGGCATCTATTGGGTCTCCTGGGCGCAATTGGCCGCGATCGTGATCGTGGGGTACGCCGCCGTGATCGCCGACGACTTGCTCACACTGCGGTCCGGCGAGCACAGCGCGTACATCTGAATGCGCCCACGGCCTGGTCCGGTCGACCGGGTCAACGATTTCCGCTGGTCGTCGCGGGTCCGGTCGGTCCGTGCGCATCGGCGCTCACGCCACATGGCCCGCCGTCGCGTCCTCGTCGCGATCGTTCGCGCCGAGCCGGTACGCGTGCCGAGCGGCTCCGCTGACCCGCCTCCGTTGTCGCCGTCGAGGACAATGGCGGCTGTGTGTGCCCAACCTGTCGAGGAACTTGCCGTCGAACCTCCCGCCGCCGCCCGCCGTCTGCTCGGGGCCACCTTGTGGTCGGGCCCGGTCGGTGTCCGGATCGTCGAAGTCGAGGCCTACGGGGGAGACCCGGCCGGGCCGTGGCCGGATCCGGCATCGCATTCCGGTCGCGGCCGGACCAAGCGCAACGGCGTCATGTTCGGCCCCGCCGGTGTGCTGTACGTCTACCTCAGCTACGGCATGCACACCTGCATCAACGTGACGAGCGGACCGGACGGCATCGCCAGCGCCGCGCTCATCCGCTCCGGCGAGGTCGTCGCGGGACTGGAGACGGCGCGCGCGCGACGTCCCGGCGCCGGATCCGATCTCGACTTGGCCCGTGGCCCGGGCAATCTCGGCGGTGCGCTGGGAATCACTCTGAGCGACTACGGAACTCCGCTGCTCGATCCGTCGTCGCCGATCCGGCTGGAACTGGACAGCCCCGTCGACGCCGCCGAGATCGCGAGTGGCCCAAGGGTCGGCGTCAGTAGCGCGGCGGACGTGCCGTGGCGTTTCTGGCTTCCGGGTTCGCGGGCGGTGTCGGTGTACCGGCGCAGTCCACGCGCTCCCTTGCCCGCCGCGCAGTCGGTCTGACAGCTCGTCGAGACTTTCGCCGCGGCGCGATGAGTTTTCGCGAAGGTTCCCGTCCTATCAGGTGAACGCGCCACCAACCCGGCGCCACCGACCCGGAGGACAGAACCATGACCGCCATCGCCACCACCGGTACCGTCGCCGTAGCCCGCCCCGGCAAGGTGCTCAACCGCACCCTGTGGACCCTGCAGATCCTGCTCGGCCTGTTCCTGATCATCGCCTCGGGCCTGCCGAAACTGGTGGGTCAGTCCGACGCGGTGCGGATCTTCCACGAGATCGGGTTCGGCGACTGGTTCCGGTACCTCACCGGCCTGGTCGAGGTCGCGGGCGGAGCAGGCTTGCTGGTGCCGCGGCTGAGCGGTCTGGCCGCGTCCGGTCT
Source organism: Nocardia sp. NPDC004260 (assembly GCF_053603155.1). Classification (NCBI taxonomy): domain Bacteria; kingdom Bacillati; phylum Actinomycetota; class Actinomycetes; order Mycobacteriales; family Nocardiaceae; genus Nocardia; species Nocardia sp. NPDC004260. The sequence continues at coordinate 130,492 of NZ_JBSGEZ010000013.1, forward strand.
TTCGGTCACCATGGTGCTGGCGGCCGCCACTCAGGCATTCCTCTTGGGCGCTCCCACGCTGGCTCCGTTCCCGATGGTGCTGGCCGTCGCGTTCGCCTGGATCGCCTACCAGCGCCGCGACGGCATCGCCGCGGTCCGGGAAATGCTGCCGCGCTGAGTGCACACGTAGCGGACGGTCGATGGACTCCGGTCCACCGACCGTCGAGGCGCGTTACGGGGTAATACGTCGCGGTGGAGCCTCGGCCATCTACCACGAACTCTCGCGCAAGTGCGGCGAGCGCCGCGAAGCGGTCCGATGCGGCACGGAGCCTCGCACCTGTGCTCGTTCACCGAACGCGGCGAGACCGGACGGCGATCCGTCTCCGCGAACGGGTCGGACGGACACCTCGACTGCTCGCATGCGAATCATTCGACCGACACCGTCCCGCGCCCGAGACCGAGGTGCACACGTGGTCCCGAACCTCGTGCGGAAAGATAGGACATCGTGAGCGGCGACATCATCGACGAACTGACCTGGCGCGGTCTGATCGCGCAGTCCACCGACCTGGATGCCTTGCGTGCGGCGGCGGCCGCCGGGCCGCTGACCCTCTACGCCGGCTTCGATCCCACCGCGGCCAGCCTGCACGCGGGCCATCTGGTGCCGTTGCTCGCGCTGAAACGTTTCCAGCGCGCCGGACATCGACCCATCGTGCTGGCCGGTGGGGCCACCGGGCTGATCGGTGACCCGCGCGACGTCGGCGAGCGGACCATGAACTCCACCGACACCGTCGCGAGCTGGGCCGAGCGGATCCGCTCCCAGCTGGAGCGTTTCGTCGACCTGGACGACTCGCCGACCGGAGCGGTCATCGCCGACAACATGGACTGGACCGGGCCGCTGTCCGCCGTCGACTTCCTGCGCGATATCGGCAAGCACTTCTCGGTGAACGTCATGTTGGCGCGCGACACCATCAAGCGACGACTTGACGGCGAGGGCATCTCCTACACCGAGTTCAGCTACATGCTCCTGCAGGCCAACGACTACCTGCAGCTGCGTCGCAACTACGGCTGCACGTTGCAGGTCGGCGGCTCCGACCAGTGGGGCAACATCATCGCGGGCGTCGAACTCAACCGACGGGTCGACGGCGCGGCCGTGCACGCTTTGACCGTTCCGCTGGTGACCTCCGCGGACGGCAAGAAGTTCGGCAAGTCCACCGGCGGCGGCAGCCTGTGGCTCGATCCCGAGATGACCAGCCCGTACGCCTGGTACCAGTACTTCGTGAACACGGCGGACGCCGACGTGGTGCGCTACCTGCGCTGGTTCACCTTCCTGTCTCGCGAGGAACTCGACGAACTCGAGCGTGCGACCGCCGAGCGCCCGCACGCCAGGGAAGCCCAGCGCAGGCTGGCCGCCGAGATGACCACCCTGGTCCATGGCGAGGCCCACACCCATGCGGTGCAACTGGCCAGCCAGGCGCTGTTCGGCCGAGGTGAACTGCGTGAGCTCGACGAGGCGACGCTCGGCGCGGCCCTGCGCGAAGCCGCCGTCGACGGTGAGGTCGCGCAGATCAAGGCGGGTGAACCGAACACCATCGTGGATCTGCTCGTCGCGACCGGCCTGTGCGAGAGCCGCGGCGCCGCCAGGCGTGCGGTGAACGAGGGCGGCGCCGCCGTGAACAACGCGAAGATCTCCGACATCGAGTGGACGCCTGCCGAGGCCGACTACCTGCACGGACGCTGGCTCGTGCTGCGGCGCGGCAAGAAGAACCTGGCGGGGGTGCTTCGGGCAGGTGCATGACGATCGCGGTGGCTTGAATCACATCCGTGTGATTCAAGCCGCCGATCACTCCGATCGCGCACCGTTGACCTGGGGAAACGCCAAGTTTTTCAGGCGATTTGACGTAGCGTTATCCGCCGCGTAACTTAGTCCAAGTCAGAGCGACACGGACTCCGACCCGGAGCCGAGCGCGGCGGAAACGCCGAGCGGGACCGGGAAACGAGGTAGTACGAGGAGCGCCTGTCAGCCCAGTATGACGCAGATCGGCCGATGGTCTTGACATCGGTTGGTTGCTTGGTTAGGCTGGGAAAGTTGCCTCACGGAAGGTCCGGTCGAGACTGGCCCGGATGTGTGTGCGTGTGTTCTTTGAGAACTCAATAGTGTGTCGATGAATGTCAGTGCCAATTATTTTTGGTTTCGGCTCTTCATACCCCCGTGTGGAGGGTCGGATATTTTTTGTCAGCTAATTTTCCGGCTGGCGATTGTTTTGCTGGGTTTTCGGACTCTAGTTTAGATATTTCTGATTCACCCTTTTGGGG